>JAHBSN010000249.1 GCA_019639095.1 Actinomycetota bacterium | reverse complement strand
GCCACCGAGCTTGGAGATGTGGAGCAGGCCGTCACGGCCCGGGAGGATGTTCACGAACGCACCGAACTTGGTGATGTTCACCACGCGGCCCTGGTAGGTCTGGCCCACCTCGGCGGTCGGCGGGTTGAGGATGAGGCGGATCTGGCGCTCGGCCTCGGCGACGGCGCCGAGGTCCACCGAGCCGATCGACACGGTGCCGACCATGCCGTCGTCGTCCACCGAGATGTCGGCGCCGGTCTCGGCCTGGATGGCGTTGATGACCTTGCCCTTCGGCCCGATGACCTCGCCGATCTTGTCGATCGGGATCTCGAAGCTGATGATCTTCGGCGCCGACGCGCCCACCGACTCCCGGGGCTCGGCGATGGCGGCGTTCATCACGTCGAGGATCTCGAGGCGGGCCACCTTGGCCTGGTCGAGCGCGGCGGCCAGGACCTCGGCCGGGAGGCCCTCGATCTTGGTGTCGAGCTGGAGGGCGGTCACGAACTCCGACGTGCCGGCCACCTTGAAGTCCATGTCGCCGAACGCGTCCTCGGAGCCGAGGATGTCGGTGAGGGTGACGTAGTTGCCGTCCTCGTAGATGAGGCCCATGGCGATGCCGGCCACGGCGGCCTTGATGGGCACGCCGCCGTCCATCAGCGAGAGCGACGACGAGCACACCGACGCCATGGAGGTGGAGCCGTTGGAGCTCATGACCTCGGACACGAGGCGGAGGGCGTAGGGCCACTCCTCGAGCGTGGGCACGAGGGGCAGCAGGGCCCGCTCGGCGAGCATGCCGTGGCCGACCTCGCGGCGCTTGGTGCCACCCATGCGGCCCGTCTCGCCGTTGGCGTAGGGCGGCATGTTGTAGTGGTGCATGTAGCGCTTCTTGGTGACCGGGTCCACGGTGTCGAGGAGCTGGTCCATCTTGGGCAGGCCCAGGGTGAGCACGTTGAGCACCTGGGTCTCGCCCCGCTGGAACAGGCCGGTGCCGTGGGCGGTGGGGATGAGCCCCACCTGCGCCGACACGGGGCGCAGCTCGGTGACGCCGCGGCCGTCCATGCGGATGCCCTCGGCGATCACCCGGCGGCGCACGACCGACTTGGTGAGCTCCTTGAAGGCGGCCTTGACGGCGCGGTCCTGGCCCTCGAAGGGGGCGCCGGCACCGGTGAGGGCGGCGACGGTCTCCTTCTTGATGGCGTCGTTGGCCTCGTTGCGCTCGGTCTTGGTGGTGATGAGGTTGGCCTCGACGAGCTGCGCCTCGGCGGCCGCGGCCACGGCGTCGCGGATCTCGTCGGAGTAGTCGAGCTGCGACTCCCACTTGAGCGGCGGGTGGACCCCGGCCTTCTCGACCAGCTCGCGCTGGAGGGCGATCGACTCGGCGATCCAGGTCTTGGAGGCCTCGAGGCCCCCGGCGATGACCGACTCGGTCACCTTGGGGGCGCCGTCCTCGTAGTAGCTCCACGCCTTCTCGGTGCCGGAGGCCTCCACCATCATGATGGCGATCTCGCCGTTGACCTCGCGGCCGGCGATCACGATCTGGAAGGTGCTCTCCTCCTGCTCCTCGAAGGTGGGGTGGGGGATCCACTGCCCGTCCTGGGAGTAGGCGAGGCGGATGGCGCCGATGGGCCCCTCGAAGGGGAGGCCCGAGAGCATCAGCGCGGCCGACGCGGCGTTGATCGACACGATGTCGTAGGGGTTGACCTGGTCCGCACCGAGCACGGTGATGACCACCTGGGTCTCGTTGCGGAAGCCCGGGGCGAACGACGGGCGCAGGGGCCGGTCGATGAGGCGGCACACGAGCACGGCGTTGTCCGACGGGCGGCCCTCCTTGCGGAAGAACGAGCCCGGGATCTTGCCGGCGGCGTAGGCCTTCTCCTCGACGTCGATCGTGAGGGGGAAGAAGTCGATGCCCTCGCGCAGGTCCTTGGACCCGTTGGCGGTGGCGAGGGTCTGGGTGTCGCCGATGCGGGCGACGACGGCCCCCTGCGACTGGGGTGCGAGGACCCCGGTCGAGAAGGTCAGGGTCTTGTCGGTGCCCGACACGGGGCCCGACACGGTGATGGCTTCAGCCATGGTGTCTCCTCTGGAGCACGGTGCTCCGGTGAGGCGGTACCGGTGTGGCCAGCTCCCAGTCGGCGTCCTCCCAGCCCTGGTGGCTGAGCGATCGGCGACTGACAACTGACCGGCGATGGACCGCCTGGTTTGGTGTTTGAACAGGTGGTGCGGTGAAAAGCGCACGAGCGGCCCCGGAGGGCCGCTCGTGCGGACGGCTGCGCTAGCGGCGCAGGCCGTGGGTGGCGATGATCGTGCGGTACCGCTCGATGTCGTTGTTCTTGACGTAGTCGAGCAGGTTGCGACGACGGCCGACCAGCATCAGCAGGCCGCGCCGGCTGTGGTGGTCCTTCTTGTGCTGCTTGAGGTGCTCGTTGAGGTGGTTGATCCGCTTCGTGAGCAGGGCGATCTGGACCTCGGGGGAGCCCGTGTCGGCATCGTGGAGGCGGTGCTCGGCAATGACCTCAGGCTTCTGGCGATCGATGATCTCGGACATGCAGGGTTGGTTTCCTCTTTGGGTTTCGGACCCAGCTCCTGTCCCCGCAGCTCAGCGCTGCCTGGGCAGGGGCGGTGCGCCCCGGATGGGCACGAGGGACCAGCGTACCCCGAACCCGCGTTCGGCGCGAAGTCGACGCCGCCGGGCACCGGCGGTCAGGCCGGGTGGTCGACGTGCCAGCGGTAGCGGGGCTCGGGCCGCACGCCCATGGCGGCGGCCACGGCATCGTGGTCGATGGGCGGGGTCAGGCGCAGGATGGCGGCGTCGGGGTCGTAGAACGCGGCCTCGATCTCGTCGATGGTGGCGTCGGGCGCCAGGCCGAGCTCGGCGAAGTCGCGGTTGCGGCTCTCGATGCTGGCCGGGTGCTCGAAGAGCTGGCGGAGGATGGCGGGCAGCGTCTCGGGGTCCTTCAGCAGCCACGAGTGCGTGCCGCCCTCCACCACCACGACCATCCCGCCGGAGAGCCGGGCGGCGCTGCGAGCCGTGGACAGCGGCACCACGATGTCGCGGTCGCCGTGGATGGCCACCACCGGCACCCCCGCCTTCCCGAGCTTCTCGAGCATCCAGCGCGACGAGCGCGAGCGCAGGATCGACACCCCGGGCCCGGCGAGGTGGAGCGGGTTGCGCACGTGCGACACGAGGGTGGGGGCCAGCAGCCGCCCGAACTTGAACGCCTGCTTCGGGTCCCGCAGGAACGGCACCGTGCTGACCGAGTCGACCAGCAGCACCGCGCCCACGCCGGCGAGCAGCAGCGGGTTGAACCGGGAGACGGCCACCAGGCGATCCCAGGTCTCGCCCACGATGGCGTCGAGCAGGATCACCGCCAGCGCCCGATCGGGCTCCCGGGCGGCGAGCTCGGTGATGAGCCGCCCGCCCATGGAGTGGCCGGCGAACACGGCCTTCTTGATGCCGAGCTCGTCCACCACCCGGCCGAGGAGCTTGGCGTACTCCTCGAAGTTGGCGCCGCCGGTGGGCAGCCCCTGCGTGGACCCGTGGCTCGCGACGTCGATGGCCACCACCTTGAAGCCGGCGGCCACGATGCGGTTGAGCGTCTGGGCGTAGAGCATCCCCTCGGCGGTGAAGCCGTGGATCAACACGATGGGCACGCCGCGCCCGCAGACCGCCACGCCCACCTCGTGGCCGTCGGCCAGCGAGATCTGGTGGCGGGCCAGCCGGGGGCGGGGGCCCCCGTCGGCGGCGTGGGGGCCGACGATCGCCCCGGTCTCGGTGTTGGTGCTCAACACGTCGATCGTGCGTTCGGAGCCGCCGTCGGGCGCGGATCGGGCGGGATCGCTCGGTTTCACCACGGATGTCGTCCTCCCCCGGCCCCGGTCGCCTGCCAGTGTGCCAGGACCGACAACCCCCGTGGGCGGACCACGTGACGGCGCCCGGCGAGCGCCGTCGGGATCAGGACACGAGCTCCCGCGTGGCCGCCACGTCGAGCGCCATCTGCGCCACGAGGTCGTCGACGGAGTCGAACCGGACCTCGCCGCGGAGGCGATCGGCGAAGCGGACCTTCACCGCCTCGCCGTAGAGATCGCCAGCGAAGTCGAGCAGGTGGCACTCGAGCAGCGGGGCGCCGCTCGGGCGCTCGTAGAAGGTGGGGCGGTGGCCGAGCGACATGGCGGTGGGCACCACGGAGCCGTCGGCGCGCTCGAACCACCCGGCGTAGATGCCATCGGCGGGCAAGGCGATCTCGGCCGGGATCGACAGGTTGGCGGTGGGGAACCCGAGCTCGCGTCCGCGCTGGTCGCCGTGCTCGACGGTGCCGCGCACCTCGTGGGGCCGGCCGAGCAGCTCCGCCGCGCCGCGCACGTCGCCCTCGGCGAGCAGGGCGCGGATGGCGGTGGACGACACGTTGGGGGCGTCGCCGGCGGGGTGGCCCGACGCGTCCACCAGGGCCAGGCCCTCCACGGTGAAGCCCCTGGTGGCGCCCATGTCCCGCAGCAGCTCGACGTTGCCGCCGCGCTTGTGGCCGAAGTGGAAGTCCTCCCCCACCACGACCGCCCGGGCGGCCAGGCAGCCCACCAGCACCTCGTCGACGAACTCCTCGGCGGTCTCCTTCGCCCGCTCGGCGTCGAACTGCACCACGTAGGTGGTGTCGACGCCGGTGGCGGCGAGCAGCTCGAGCTTCTGCTCGAGGTCGCACAGGAGGCGCGGGGCCGACTCGGGGCGCACCACGGTGGCCGGGTGCCGGTCGAAGGTGACCACCACGGTCTGGAGGCCCCGAGCCGCGGCGAGGTCCCGCACCTCGCGGATCACCTGCTGGTGCCCCAGGTGCACGCCGTCGTAGGCGCCGATCGTGACCACGCTGGGGCTGAGCGGGGTGGGGCATGGGGCGTCCCCGTGGATGACCTGCACCGCGTCGACGCTACGGAGCCACGACCCCGTCGGCCAACTCCCTACCCCGGCCCGAGCCACGGCGGTACCGTGGTCGGGTCCGGTTCGCCGCGCGCCCGAGGAGGAGCAAGCCGATGTCTGCGTCTCGCCTTCCCTCCCCTCCGCGCGCCTGACCCCGGTCGGATCGGGCGCGGTTCCGTGCCCGTCCGGCGCCCGTCGGCGCCACCACCCGAGGTCTTCGCTTGAACCCCGATCCCACCCCCCTGTCCGCCTACGGCTGGCACGACCGCTGGTCGGCCCGCTTCGCCGCCTACCTCGCCACGCCGGCGGCCGCCGACGTGGCCGATCCCGAGCCCGGCCGGGTCGTCCGCCACGACGGCGCCGGCCTGGTGGTGGCCCTCGCCTCCGGCCCCACCCGAGCCATGTTCGGCCCGCCCGTCTCCCCGCCGCCCGTGGTGGGCGACTGGGTGGTGCTCGACCGCGCCCACACCCCCCAGGCCACCCTCGAACGGGACTCCCTGCTGCGGCGGCGCGCCGCCGGGGGTGAGGGCGAGCAGCCGCTCGTGGCCAACGTCGACCTCGTGCTCATCGTCTGCGGGCTCGACCGACCGGTGCGCCTGGGCCGCATACAGCGCACGATGACCCTGGCCAACGACGCCGGCGCCGAGTCGCTCGTGGTCCTCACCAAGGCCGACACCGTGGGCCCGGAGGTGGCGGCCGCCGCCGAGCTCACGGTGGCCGAGGTCGACCCCACCCTGGAGGTGGTCACGCTGTCGGCCAAGGGCGGCTGGGGGGTCGACGACCTCCTCGCCCACGTGGGCACCCGGACCGTGGCGCTCATCGGCGAGTCCGGCGCCGGCAAGTCCACCCTCGTCAACGCACTGGTGCAGGCCGAGGTGGCGGCCGAGGGGCGGGTGCGCACCGGCGACGCCAAGGGCCGCCACACCACCACGTCGCGCGAGCTGCACCTGCTCGCCACCGGTGGCGTGCTGGTGGACACCCCCGGCATCCGCGAGGTGGGCATCTTCGCCGACCCCGAAGCCGTGGCCGAGACCTTCCCCGAGATCGAGGACCTCACCGAGC
>JAHBSN010000248.1 GCA_019639095.1 Actinomycetota bacterium | reverse complement strand
CCGCGGCGGCCGCCACCTTCACCCGGGCGAGCCCGTCGACCAGCGGGGGGAGGTCGGCGAGCCGGCGGCCCGAGTGCGAGAGGGCGGCGACCGATCGAGCGGTGTGGATGCCCCACAGCGCATCCACCGGCACCTCGAGCGGTCCGAGGGCGTCCTGCTCGGTGCGGCTGGTGCCCGGGGGTTCCGGGCCGGTTCCGCTCATGCGGTGCGGCCGTAGCGCGAGCGCTGCAGCTGCTCGGAGCTGCGGGTGTCGGGCTTGTCGTCGAAGCCGAACAGGGCGATGAGCCGGGACGTGGCGCCCTCGATCGGGCTCACCCGGTGCAGGGACCGGCGGCCGGCGAAGACGAGGAGCGTCCCCGGGGTGTTCGGCAGGACGCGGTGGGGGTGCACGCCATCGAGCACGGAGCCCACCACGTCGTAGCGCTCGTCGTCGACCGTTCGGGTGCTCGGGACCACCTCGAAGAGGCCGCCCGAGTCGGCGGATCGGAGCGCCAGCGACACCACGAAGTCGGTCTGGTCGAAGTGCCACCCGAGGACGTCGCCATCGACCATCACCGCCAGGTTGAGCGCGCCCAGCGGATCGGCGTAGCGGAACACCTGCTGGCGGCCCAGCACCGCCGCCACGAACCGCCGGAGCGGCTCCCACTCGTAGACGGCGCGGACCGGCGACGCCGAGGGGAACTGGTCGTAGGCCACGGCCCCGAGCGAGAACCGGTGGCGGCGCGCCCGAGGGTGGTCGGCGGCCCAGCGGTCGTCCGGCGCCTCGAGGTAGGCGGTGGCGCCGCCGTGGCTGCGGTGGGCCACCGGCTCGAGCTCGAGGGCATCCCGGACGCACGCCTCGACCCCCGCCCCGGTGAGGAACCCGGGCAGCTCGCAGGCGCCGTCAGCCGCCATGGACGCCTGCGCTCGAGCCACGAGATCCCGGCCGCAGGGCCCGTCGAGGTCGGTCAGCGGGTACCGGTCGAGGTCGACCAGCCGGGCCGGGTCGGGAGGGCCGGGATCGTGGTGGAGCATGCTGACCGACCGCGTGCGACGAGGGGTGGAGCGCGCGTCTCTAGTTGAGCGGTCGGGCTTGGTCAACCGCCCTCGTCGGACCGACCCGAAGGCCCCGACGTGGTCAGGTCGACCCGGATCATCCGGTGGTCGCTGCCGGGAAGCGTCTGCTCGGCCGTCCCCGCCACCTGCACCTGGCGGGACACGATCGCGTGGTCGATCAGGACGAGGGGCGGGAGGCGGACCGTTGGCCGGCCAGGTCCGGGCGTAGCCCCGACCGGAGGCCGCGTGGGCGTCCCGTCGACCGTCGTGCAGGAGGTCTCGGAACGCCCGGTGGTCCGACGTGGCGTTGAAGTCGCCGACGGCGATCCACGGCCCGTCGATGCGACCGAGGGCGCGGTCGAGGTCGTGCAGCGTGCGCGCCCAGATGCCCGGGTCCCCGGGCTGCGGTCCGAAGGCGTGGACGTCGACCACCGACAGGGTCGCTCCACCCGGCACCTCGATCGCGGCGGCCACGACGTCGTCGCCGGCCTCCACCGGGGCTGGGTCGAGGACGGGGAACCGTGACCAGATCGCCTCGCCGGTGGTGCCGGGCTCGCTGCGTCCGACCCGGTGCGGGTAGCGGCGGAGGAGGCCGGCCCCTCGCAGGGCGCGCTCGGTCTCGGGCGTGAGCTCCTGGAGCACGAGCACGTCCGGTGGGTCGTCAGCCAGGAGGCGGGCGGCAGAGGCCGGGTCAGCGTTGTCCACGAACGCGTTCCAGGAGCCGACGGTCACCCGGGGCCCGTGGGGAGACTCGTCGCTGCCGAGCGGGAGCAACGGCGCCGAGACGAGGAGATGGACCGCGATCGTGGCCAGGGCGGCCCCTGCCAGCGCCCACCGCCGCACGAGCACCGCCAAGAGCGCCGTCGGCCACGCGGCGAGGAGCACGAGGTGCAGCCCGGCCCCGAGCACCCACCCGATGGTGGTCGGCTCGCCGAGCCGCAGCAACCAGACCGCGAGGAGGACCCAGAGCAGGCCGAGCACGATCCACCCGAGGTCGGCACGAGCGGCCCACCAGGCCCGGTCCGGCCCTCCCCCGCCCTCCATCGGGCGGAGGGTACCGGCGCCCGTCGACGAGCGCCGGTACGGTCACGTCGGTGGAGGGGCGGCGCGCGGTGGAGCGGTTCGGGGCGAACGGTCATCGGGCCGCGGCGCTCGCGGTGGCCCTCGCCCTCGTGGTCGTGCCGGCCTGCTCGTCGTCGGACGGTGTCGAACCCCCGGCACCCACCACCGCCACGCGTGGCGTCGGCTCGTCGAGGTCGTCGACCTCTTCGACCGTCCTCCCTGTCGGCCACGTGGAGCGGTTCACCGGCTCGGTGGACGACTTCTACGTGGTGCCCAAGCCGCTCCCGGCCGGCGCGCCCGGCGACCTGATCCGGGTGCAGGCGGTGGGTGCCGACGCCGAGCGCACGACGGTGCGGGTCATGTACCACTCGACCGATCAGACCGGCGCCGACCGGGCCGTGACCGGGGTGGTCACCTACCCGGGCGTGGCGGCGCCGCCGGACGGCTGGCCGGTGATCTCCACCGCCCACGGCACCACGGGGATCGCGGCACCGTGCGCGCCGAGCCGCACGGCCACGGCGGCACCGGGGTGGGGCGTCGAGGGCGTGTGGGCCATGACCGACTACGTCGGGCTCGGGCCGGTGGGCGAGCTGCACCCGTACCTGTCCAAGGCGGCCGAGGGGAATGCCGTGATCGACATCGTGCGCGCCGTTCGACAGCTGCCCGACGCCCACGCGGGGACCCGCTGGGTCTCCATCGGCCACTCGCAGGGCGGGCACGGGGCGCTGTCGGCCCACGAGCTGGCCGCCGACCGCGCCCCCGAGCTGGAGCTCGTGGCAACCGTCGCCCTCGCCCCGGCGGCCATGGTCGACCGGGTCTACGGCGGGATCGATCCGATCGTGACCTCGATCCTCACCATGCTGTCGCTGGTGGGCGGCCAGGGGCAGTACCCGGGCATAGACGTGGCCGACTACGCGACGCCCGAGGCCGTGGCCGCCGCCGCGGTGATGGAGACGGGGTGCCTCGACGAGATCACCGAGGCGATGGTGCCCGTCGCCGTCGACGGGATCTTCACCGCCGACCCCCGCCAGACCGAGCCGGCCCGCTCCGCCATCCTCGACAACGACGTGGGCGAGGTGGCGGTGGACGGCGTGCCGCTCTACCTGGCGTCGGGGACGAAGGACGACCGGGTGGTGATCGAGCGGTCCCGCGACCTGTTCGACCGCCTGTGCGACGCAGGGCAGGTCACCGAGTGGACCGAGGTGGACGGCGCCGACCACGGGTCGATCCTGACCGAGACCTCCGGAGCCGTGACCGCCTTCATCGAGGATGCCCTGGCCGGCCGGCCTCCGGTCGACTCCTGCTCCTGATCGGTCAGGCCGAGCGATCGAGTTCGACCACCACGGGCAGCGCCGACTCGCGCCAGCTCGCCAGGCCCGGGCTGCGGGGCTCGTACTTCTCGAACAGCAGCGTGCGGGCGTGGCGGTCCAGCTCGGGCTCGGCGGAGGGCTCATCGAGGGTTCGCGCCCGGCCGGAGTGGATCCGGTCTCGAAGGCGCACCGTGACCTGCGGATCGGCGAGCAGGTTGCGAACCCAGTCCGACGAGTCTCGTCCGCCGCCGAGGAGGAACAGGTGCGAGCCCTCGAGCGCGAACCAGATCTCGATCTCGTGGGGCCGCCCGCTCACCCGGCCGGTGGTGGTGAGGTAGCAGTAGTCGTCGTCGGCGACGTCGTCCATCACCCGAGGTTCGCGCATCGTCTAGGGCCGGGTTCGGTGACCCGGGGCGTGTCCGGCAGGCAGGGCCTCATCCATCCCCGGTAGTCCGGGCAGATCGTGGCGCCGGTGCTGATGGCCCAGATGCCCACCAGGCAGACCGCGGTGATTGCTGGACGTCTCGCGGCGCCCCGAGCAACCCGAGGGCCTTCAGCAGGGTGTACACCTGCTCGGGCCTCGGATCGAACTGCCCGCCGCCAGGTCTGCCGCCATCCTTGCGCCTCACGCGCAGAACGTGTCGATCGGGGCCACCCTCGGCGGGCTTCCTTGGATGTGCGCGATCTCGTCGAGGGGCGGAGGCATCTCCACATCACGCTGCACGCGCAGCCACGTAGCTGGTGTGCCGCTCCTCCCGTCGACCACCACCGCTCCCTCGGAGCGAGCGAGGTTCTCCCCGTGAGGCCCCAGCGCCACGCGCGCCTCGTCATCCCACTGGTAGTCGTCGTCGCTGCTGTCGAGGCCCGTTCGGACCTCGGCGCACATGGCAAGCACGGGTGAGACGGTCTCGATCGCCGCGCCGGCACCGCCGCTCAGCCCCGTGAGCCCACCGTGATCGATCGAGATGGTGGCCGCCCACATGCCGATGGCGACCTCCGTCGACTCGTGGCCGACCACGACGCCCTGCGCAGCGTGGCCCCTGCCATCGCTGAACGACCTGGTGGCACTGACCTCCACCTGGGTGCCCTCGGGCAGGTTGGTGTGACGCGCCACCACGTCGACCGTCCCGTCGCCGAGCTGCACGACCTCGACGTCCATGGGGCTCGAGCAGGTCGTGGTTGCGCACGACAGCAGATACCTGGGGGTCGGCGGTGGCCGTCGGTCGGCGGCGTCCGACGGGCGCCGCTCGCCCGCAGCCGAGCAGCCGGCCACGAGGAGACCGGCCAGCACGAGAGCGGCGAGGCCGGTGAACGGGAGCCGCCTGCTCGAGCGCAGCCGTGGGAGGTCTGGCCTCGGCACGCTCCCGCCGGTTCCTTGCGCACCGACGAGGTCGGCTTCCGCACCCACGTGGAGAAGCTAACCAGAACGGCACGAGCGAGGGCGGGTCAGAGCCGGTCCAAAGGACCGGCTCTGACCCGTAGTTCCCATGGTCGGGCTGAGAGGATTCGAACCTCCGGCCTCTTGACCCCAGTCGGGAACCGTCGGGCGTGTCCCGGGCATGCAAGCCGACGCCGCTGCCAAGATCGCTGGCGTGCTCCGGGGGATCAACTAGTGCCAAAGGCAGTGGCAATCTCTCGGAGCGCCTCGATCGTCGCCTGTCCGACCATGGCCTCAGCCGCGGCCGTCAGGACGAACAGGATGGCGACGAGGGCGTAGCCGATCACACCTTTGCGTGGCCGAGGCGACCGGGTCTGAGCGTCGATGGTGTCGAGCTGGGCCGCGAGATCCTCGCGGTCATCACGCTCCATCTCGTCCCCTCGTTCGTAGAGCAGCGTCCGAATCTCTGCGAGAGCCGGTTCCAACCGGCGGATCTCGGCCAGGCTCACGGATTCGAGCAGCAAGCTCCCGCCGTCGGCCGGCTCCGGTGGGCGCATCGACTCCTCCACGGCATCGATGCCAGCGGACGTGATCTCCACGAAGGGGCCGAGGGTGGGGAAGTCGGCGAGCCCGTGGTCGACCAGCCAGCGGGTGGCCTTGCCCACCTCGCCATCGTCGTACCCCTCCCGCGATGCCCACGCCCGGTAGTCCATGCGGCTGCGCAGTCCGCTGTCCTCGTCCTGGTCGTACAGGGCGCGGAGGATGGTCAAGCGCAGCGCCTCGCGTTCTTCGAGCGTTGCCATGGCCCCAGCCTTTCCGATGACAAATGGATGGCGTGCAGCAAGCGGGGCCGGCCTCGGATCTCTCCGAAACCGGCCCCGACCTGCAGTTCCCATGGTCGGGCTGAGAGGATTCGAACCTCCGGCCTCTTGACCCCCAGTCTTGGAAGGGAGGTCTACTGAGGTCCAACCATCATCGGAAACAACGTGCTCAGCGCCTCTAGATCGTCAATGGGGCACCACGCCTGTCCACCGTCGTCTACCCTGAGTAGTGACCCGGTAGTGACCAGGAGACCTCTTGACTCCCGACAAGGCGCCCGCTGACCACCGCTCCGCACCTCGCCGCCGCACCACCAGCAACGGCGAGGGCGGCATCGTCCACGACAAGGC
>JAHBSN010000247.1 GCA_019639095.1 Actinomycetota bacterium | reverse complement strand
AGATCACCAGCGCCCTCGACGAGTGCGCCCGCGCCGAGGACGAGCTCGCCAACGCCGTGGCCGCCCGGGAGTGGGTACTGGCCGAGCGGGCCACCGTGGCCGACCGCATCGAGGCGGCTCGCGCCCGCCGGGCCGAGGCCATCGCCGCGGCCACCGCGGCGGCTGCCGCGCTCGAGGAGGCCCGCGCCACCGCCGAGCCGTCCGCCCACCTGCCCCAGGCGCTGGCCGACGCCCGCGTCCGCCTGGCCCAGGCCGAGCACGAGCTCGACGAGGCCGATCCGCACCACGACGAGTCGCCGGTCAACCGCGAGCTGGCGGCGCTCGAGCAGCGCCGGGTGGAGCTGGCGCGCATCGAGGCGTCGCTGGGCGATCCCGAGGCCGGTCGGGTGTCGGCCGCCCTCGAGCAGGTCACGTCGGGCTCCGAGGGGGGTGGTCCCGTGGTGGCCGCCCTGGCGCTCGCCGACACGTGGCGCGACCTCCACCAGCAGATCGCCGCGCTGGAGGCGGGCGTGTCGCCGGTGGAGCGCCAGGCCGAGGAGCGCCTCGACGTGGCCCGCCAGACCGTGGCCGAGGCCGAGGCCGAGTTCAACCAGCCGGTGCTCACCCCCGAGCAGATCACGAAGGTGGAGGCGGCCCACGCCGCCGTGCTCGAGGCCCAGGACCGCGCCGAGGGCCGCTTCGGCGGCAGCCGGGCCAAGAAGCGCCTGGAGGAGCTGCGCGGCGAGGAGCGCCGGGTGCTCGAGCGCCTGGGGTTCTCCACCTACGCCGACTACATGATGAGCTCGTCGAGCCGCGGGGTCGGCCAGGCCAACCGGGCGATCCTCGACCAGGCCCGGGTCAACATGAGCACCGCCGAGGAGGAGCTCGAGCAGCTCCCGGGAGCGGGCGACCGCGCCCGTCGTCGCCCCGAGCTGCTCCAGCGCCGCGACGCGGTGGCGCCCCGGGTTGCGGCGCTGCTCGGCCACGAGCCCACGGGCCCCGAGAGCGAGGACGAGCTGCGCAACCTGCGCGAGCCCGGCCCGGCCGACGAGCGCACGCTGGCGGAGCTGGCCGCCGCCCTGCTCGAGGCGGGCATCAACGTGGGCGCCCCGCCCTACGAGCGCGAGGACCTGGAGCTGCTGGCCCGGTCCTACCTGGCCGAGGAGCACGCCGCCGACGCCCAGCGCCACCAGCTGAACGAGGCCATGGGTGCCCTCGACGGGGCCATCGCCGAGCTGCGAGCCGCCCGCGCGCGGGGTGCGGTGGAGCTCCCGGAGCTGCCTCCGCTGCCCGAGCTCGCCCAGCCGGTGGCCGCCGGGCCCGACGCGGTCGACCCGGCCGACGCCCAGGCCGTGCGGGAGGCCCGCTGGCGGGAGGTCGAGGCGGCGCGCGCCGCCGTGTCGGAGCTGGAGCTGGCCGAGGCGCGCCAGCAGGAGGCCCGGGGCCGGCTCGAGGTGTTCGAGGCCGAGCTGGCCGACGCCACCCGGGCCGAGGCGTCGGCCGCCGCCGCGCTCGCTGCCGCCGAGGCCGCCGGCGGCGCCGAGCTCGACGCTCGCGTCGAGAACGAGACCCAGGCGGTCGACGAGTGCGAGCGCGCCCTCGCCCGGGCCCGGTCCAACCACCACGACGCCCAGGACCGCCTCCAGCAGCACCACGCCGAGTCGGGCACCGAGCCGCTGGTGGCCGCCGCCGAGTCCCGGCGCAGCCATGCCGAGGCGGCGGTGTCGGAGGCGGCGGCCGCCGAGCAGGCGGCGGCCACGGCGCTGGCCGAGGCCGAGGTGTCCGTGCCGGCCGCCCAGGCCGCGCTGGCCGAGGCCGAGGCGGCGGCGGCCGAGCTCGATCGGACCGAGCTGGTGGAGGACTTCACCTGGCGGCTGCTCGGCCGGGTGGCGGCGGTGCGGTCGGTGGGCCTGGCCGGCTCGGTGCCCCTGGTGCTCGACGACCCCTTCGCCGTCCTCCACGACGACGAGGTGGGGCCGGTGCTCGACCGGGTCCTGCAGCTCGCCGGGGCGGTGCAGGTGGTCATCCTGAGCGATCGTGACGCCGTGGCCGCCTGGGCCGACGGCCAGGGTGGGCGCGTGGGCGTGCTCGCGGCGTGAGCGACCTCGTCGCCGGGATCGACCTCGGCGGCACCAAGCTGCTCGGCCTGGCCGTCGACGTCGCCACCGGGGAGGTGGTGGCCTCGGGGCGCGTGCCCACCCCCACCGGTGCCACGGCGGTGGTCGAGGCCATCGTCGGCCTCGGCGAGCACCTGCGGGGCGAGGTGGCCGACGCCGGCCACCGCATCGGTGCGGTGGGCCTGGGCGCACCGGGCCTGGTGGACCGCAGCGGCACGCTGCGCTACGGCCCGAACGTGCCGGGCATCGTCGACCTGCCGTTGGCGGCCGTGCTCGCCGATCGCCTGGGCGTCCCGGCGGCGGTGGACAACGATGCCACCTGCGCGGCGTGGGCCGAGCACGAGCTGGGCGCCGCCCGCGGCGCCAACCACTCGATCACGATCACGCTGGGCACCGGGATCGGCGCCGGCATCACCGTGAAGGGCGAGGTGCTCCGCGGCGCCCACGGCTTCGCCGGGGAGCCCGGCCACATGGTGGTGGACCCGTCCGGGCCGAGGTGCCCGTGCGGCCGGCGGGGCTGCTGGGAGCGCTTCGCGTCGGGGTCGGGCCTGGGCTGGCTGGCCCGCGAGGCCGCCCACGCCGGCGAGGCCGATGGCGTGGTGGCCCGCGCCGGCGGCGACCCGGAGGCCGTGCGCGGCGAGCACGTCACCAGCGCGGCGGCCGCGGGCGACCCGGGGGCGCGCATCGTGATGGACCGCTTCGCCTGGTGGGTGGCCCTGGGCGTGGCCAACCTGGTGAACGTCCTCGACAGCGAGGTGGTGGTGCTGGGCGGCGGCCTCGTGGAGGCCGGCCCCCTCCTGCTCGACCCGGTGAACCGGGCCTACGGCGAGCTGGTCATGGGCGCCGACCACCGGGACCCGGTGCCGATCGTGGCCGCCCAGCTGGGCGAGCGCGCCGGGGCCTGGGGTGCGGCCCTGCTGGCCGCCGCCCGCACCTGAGCTCGCTCAGGCGAAGCTCGTGCCCTTGGCCCGCTCCTGGCTCTCGGCGATCTCGGCCTGCGCCTTGGCCGCGCCTTCGAAGCCCTTGGTGTTGGCGAACTTGCCGGGCTCGAGCTGCTTGTAGACCTCGAAGAAGTGCTCGATCTCGTCGGTGAGGTGGTCGGGCAGCTGGTCGATGTCCTGCACGTGGTCCCAGCGGGGGTCGCCGTGGGGGACGCAGATGATCTTGGCGTCGGGGCCGGCGTCGTCCTCCATCCAGAACACGCCCACCGGGCGGGCACGGACCCGGCAGCCCGGGAAGGTCGGCTCCTCCATGATCACCAGGGCATCGAGGGGATCGCCGTCCTCGCCCAGGGTGTGGTCGACGTAGCCGTAGTCGGCCGGGTACACGGTGGCGGAGAACAGGCGCCGGTCGAGCCAGATCTCCCCGGTCTCGTGGTCGATCTCGTACTTGTTGCGGCTGCCGCGGGGGATCTCCACCACCACCGGCACGAACTGGGCGTCGTCGGACATGGCCCCAGCTTGGCAGCCGACCCGGCGGCCTCCACACCCGAACCGGTGCGGGGGATCGGGGGGCGCACCGCGTACGTTTGTCGCATGGAGTTCCGTCGCATCACCAACCTGCCGCCCTACGTCTTCACCATCATCGACGGGCTGAAGATCGAGGCACGGCGGGAGGGGATCGACGTGGTCGACCTCGGGTTCGGCAACCCCGACCTGCCCTCGCCCGAGGTGGCGGTGGAGAAGCTGGCCGAGGCGGCCCACAACAGCCGCAACCACCGGTACTCCTCGAGCCGGGGCATCCCGAAGCTCCGCGAGGCGGTGGCCGACCTCTACCTGCGCCGGTTCGGCGTGACGCTGGACCCCGATCGGGAGGTCATCGCCACCATCGGCGCCAAGGAGGGGTTCAGCCACCTCATGTGGGTGCTGCTCCAGCCCGGCGACGCTGCGCTGGTGCCCTCGCCGTCGTACCCCATCCACATCTGGGGCCCGCACCTCGCCGGCGCCGACGTGCGCGAGATCCCCATGAGCACCGACGCTGACTTCTTCGAGAACATCCGCGAGGCCTACGAGTACTCCTGGCCCAAGCCGCGGGTGATCGTGCTGTCGTTCCCGCACAACCCCACCACCGCCTGCGTCGACGTGGAGTTCTTCCAGCGCGTGGTCGACTTCGCCCGGGAGAAGGAGGTGGTCGTCGTCCACGACAACGCCTACGCCGAGCTGGGCTTCGACGGCTACGAGCCGCCGAGCATCCTCCAGGCCGAGGGCGCCAAGGAGTGCGCCGTGGAGCTGTACTCCATGACCAAGTCGTTCTCCATGGCCGGCTGGCGCGTGGCGTACCTGGTGGGCAACGCCGAGGTCGTGCAGGCCCTCGCGAAGCTCAAGAGCTACCTCGACTACGGCACCTTCCAGCCCATCCAGATCGCCGCCACCGTCACGCTCAACGAGGACCCCGAGCACCCCCGCGAGGTGCAGCCCATCTACCAGGCCCGCCGGGACGCCCTCTGCGACGGGCTCAACCGGATCGGCTGGGAGATCACCCCGCCCCGCGGCACCATGTTCGCCTGGGCGCCGATCCCCGAGCCCTACCGCGAGCTCGGCTCCATCGAGTTCGCCTCCATGCTCGTGCGCGAGGCGCAGGTGGCCACGTCGCCGGGGGTGGGCTTCGGCCCCGGTGGCGACGGCCACGTCCGCTTCGCCCTCATCGAGAACGAGCAGCGCATCGGCCAGGCCGTGCGCAACCTGCGCCGGGCCCTCACCAAGCTCGGCTGACGGAGCCGGTCAGGCCGGTCAGGCCGGGCGGGGACCCTGGAGGCCGTGGAGGCAGAAGCTCACGGCGGTGTCCACCACCGCCTCGTCGGCGTCGAGCAGGCCGCGGTGCACCAGGTGCACCAGGTGGCTGCTGACGCCGAGCATGGCGTGGGCCTGCAGCTTCGGGTCGGCCTCGGGGATCTCCCCGGCGTCCATGGCGTCGGCCAGGTGGCGGGCGGCGTCGCGCACCGCCACCTGCTCGCCCTTGCGCAGGTTCTCGGTGAAGCGGTCGTCGGTGGCGGCGAACTGGAACAGCCGGAAGAACACGGGGTGCTCGAGCGACCACTCGATAGAGGCCCGGATGCCCCGTTCGATGCGCTCCAGCGGGGTGGTGGCGCCGGTGATGGCGGCGCGCTGGCGGCGCCGGAGGTCGAGCTGGCCGTCGGCCAGGATGGCCCGCAGCAGCTCCTCCTTGGAGTCGAAGTACCAGTAGAAGACGCCCTTGCCGACGCCGAGGCCTTCCACGATCTCGGCCACCGACGTGGGGTGGTAGCCGTTGTCGGCGAAGCGCTGGGCGGCGAAGGCCATCAGCTGGCTCCGCCGCTCCTCGCCTCGTCGGGTCAGCCTGCGCTCCATCGGGCGGGCACGGTACGGGCCTCTTGACCGATCGGTCAACTACGGACCGGCGCGCAGGGACGCAGCAGCGGCGAAACGTTGCGTTCACATCGGCCGCGTAGGGTCGCCGCCATGGAGACCTACGTCCTTCGGGTCTGGCTGCCCGACCGCCCCGGCGCGCTGGGTGCCGTGGCCAGCCGGATCGGCGCCGTGCGCGGCGACGTCGTGGGCATCGAGATCCTCGAGATCGGGTCCGGGCAGGCGGTCGACGAGCTGGTGGTGCAGCTCCCGAACGCCACCCTGGTCGACCTGCTGGTCAACGAGGTGCGACAGGTCGACGGCGTGCACGTGGAGGAGGTGCGGCCCCTCGGCCCCGAGGGCCACGACCCGCGCCGCGAGACGCTGGAGACCGCCGCCATGCTGGTGGAGGCGGGCGACCGCGCCGCCATCTTGAAGGTCGCGTGCGAGCAGGCGCCCCGCTCGCTGTCGGCGTCGTGGGTGGCGGTGGTCGACGTCGATGCCGGCGCCACCCTGGCGGCGGGCGAGCGAGCGCCGAACCAGGAGTGGCTGGCCGCGTTCGTCCACGGGGCCAGCACGGCGGCCTCGCTGGGCGGCGCCGACGCCGGGTCGAGCGACGTCGTCTGG
>JAHBSN010000246.1 GCA_019639095.1 Actinomycetota bacterium | reverse complement strand
GTCGAACCGCCCCTCCAGGCGCGACCCGGCGCCCTCCGCCACGATCGAGCCCCGGAGCCAGGGAGTGGGCACGATCGTCGGCCAGCTCAGCCCAACTCGTGAACGCATCCGGCGCATCCCGCGCAGCTTGAACCCGCTGGTCTGGAGCCAGCCGACGACGTACCAGCCGGGCTGCACCTCCACGAACTGCGAGCCCAGCGACTCCCCGGCGAGGTGGCTGCGGAGGCGGGCCCGAGCACCCTCCGGCGACAGCGGCGTGTGGATCACCACCGCCCGCCCGCCCCGCCGCAGGGTCATGACGAGCGCTCGGCCGCGAGCCACCGCTGAAGTGCATGGACCTTGGGCCGGACGGGCGCCGGGAGCACGGCGTCCCCCGGCTGGGCGAAGGCGACCAGCGCGTCGCACCGCACCGGAGATCCCGATCGACGTTGGACCAGACCGGCCTCGAGGTCGCGCCGCCAGATCTGGAGCGGCCACACGCACGGGAGGAAGCCGCTGTCCGGCTCGAACGGCCGCACGACCACGTCGGCCACGTCGTCGAGGTCGACGTGGACCCGCCGCCACTTGTCGACCACCTCGATCCCCCCACCGGTGGCATCGACTCGGCATCGCAGGTGGAGGATCCCGATCACCACCTGGGGAACCGCAACCGGGGCCAGGATCCATCGCCCTGTCGCCAGCGACCCGGCTACGAAGCACAGGCCGAAGCCGACCTGGAACGCCGACGCGAAGCGGGCTCCGAGGCTCGGGCGCAGGCGGAGGCGGCCGTTGCGCCAGGTGATGCCGGTCGCCGCCTGCTCCCGTGGCGTCAGCGAGAAGGTGCCCGCCGACTCGCTCGATCCGTCGTCCCGCACCCGTCGAACGCTACTGAGGTCCGCGGTCGACGGTCGGGCCCCAGGTGGGGTTGTTCATCGAGCCGCCCGGTCAGGTGCACATCGACGATCCGTCCGGCCCTGTCCGATTCCTTGGCATTCCCCTCGACTTCTTGCCGCAGGACGACGAGAACTCGAACCAAACCTCGCCGGATCGGACATCCGACGGGCGCGGACCGGCGGAGGAATCTCGGCCACCATGTCGAGAACCGGCGATCAGCTCCGTCCCAGGGGTGCAGCCGGCCGCACGGGCCGGCGTGACACGAGGAGAACACCATGGCCAAGTACCTGCTGCTCAAGCACTACCGAGGCGCTCCGGCGCCGGAGAACGACGTGCCGATGGACCGGTGGACGCCCAACGAGGTCGACGCCCACATGCAGTACATGAGCGACTTCGCCACCAAGCTCCAGGGCACCGGCGAGTTCGTCGACGGGCAGGCCCTGGCGCCCGAGGGCCTCTGGGTCCGCTACGACGGCGAGGGCCGCCCGCCGGTGACCGACGGCCCCTTCGCCGAGACCAAGGACCTGATCGCCGGCTGGATGATCATCGACGTCGACAGCCAGGAGCGGGCGGTGGAGCTGGCCGGCGAGCTGTCGGCGGCGCCGGGCGCCGGGGGGCGGCCGATCCACGAGTGGCTCGAGGTCCGCCCGTTCCTCGGCCTCCCGCCCGACTACCCGGCGTGATCGACCCGGTCGAGCTCCGGGCGCTCGTCCCCCGGGTCCTGGTGGTGCTGGTCGGCCGGGGGGTCGACTTCGCGAGCGCCGAGGACGCGGTCCAGGAGGCGCTCATCCGGGCCCTCGCCTCGTGGGGCGAGGGCCCGCCGGCCGATCCCACCGGCTGGCTGGTCACCGTGGCCTGGCGGGCCCACCTCGACCGGGTCCGATCCGACGCCGCCCGACGGGACCGGGAGGATCGGGTGGACGCCGAGCCCCCGCCCGGTGTGGTGCCCGGCACCGACGACACGCTCCAGCTCTACTTCCTCTGCGCCCACCCCGACCTCACGCCGTCGTCGGCGGTGGCCCTCACGCTGCGAGCGGTGGGGGGCCTGACCACCCGCCAGATCGCCGACGCCTACCTGGTGCCCGAGGCCACGATGGCCCAGCGCATCAGCCGGGCGAAGCGGACCGTGGCGGCGGCCGGGCTCGACCGGCCCGGCGACGTGGCCACGGTGATGCGCGTGCTCTACCTCGTGTTCAACGAGGGCTACACGGGCGACGTCGACCTGGCCGCCGAGGCCATCCGGCTGACCCGACAGCTCAGCGCCCTGCTGGACGAGCCGGAGGTGCGGGGGCTGCTCGCCCTGATGCTCCTCCACCACGCCCGGCGAGCCAGCCGGAGCGGTCCCGACGGGCGCATCGTCCCCCTGGCGGAGCAGGATCGCACCCGCTGGGACACCGACCTGGTCGCCGAGGGGGTGGCCATCCTGCAGGCCGCGCTGGCGCAGGACCGGCTCGGCGAGTTCCAGGCCCAGGCCGCGATCGCCGCCCTGCACGCCGATGCCCAGCGGGTGGAGGACACCGACTGGGTCCAGATCGTGGAGTGGTACGACGAGCTGCTGCGATGCACCGACACGCCCGTGGTGCGGCTCAACCGGGCCGTCGCCGTGGGGGAGGCCGACGGTCCTCGGGCCGGCCTGGCCGCGCTGGCCGACGTGCCCGACGACGTGCCTCGCCGGGAAGCGGTGGCGGCCCACCTCCACGAGCGCGACGGAGACCTCGAGCAGGCCGCCCGGCTCTACGCCTCGGCCGCCCGCAACGCCCCGAACCAGCTCGAGCGCGACCACCAGATCCGCCAGGCCGCCCGCGTCAACGAGCAGCTCCGCCGGCAGGACCGCTGATCAGAGTCGAGCACGGTTGACCGAGCCCTCGGGGGTGAGGTGCAGGGTGCGGCCCACCGCCGCGGTGGCCTCGAGCTCCGCGAGGTCGTCGGGGTCGTCGAGGCGGGCGTAGGTGCGCGCCGGACCGTCGGCCCCGGCCTCGCCGGGCAGGTCGACGATGGCCAGGCCCGAGGTGGCGGCGCCGTCGCGTCCGTGGCGCACGGTGTAGGCGGCGATGGTGGCGTCGCCCGTCCAGGTGTCGACGATGGGACGCCGATCCGGCTCGCCGGCGTCGGAACCCGAGTCCGAGCCGGACCCGGCACCGGGGCGCCACGGGGTGGCCGGTGGCGACGTCCCCAGCACCGCGGCGGCGTGCTTGGTCATGTGCATGCCCACGCCGGACACGAGGCCGAGGGTGCCCGGGTCCTCCCGCAACACCCCCACCATGGTGGTGAGCGCGTGGGATCCGTAGTTGCTGGCCGGCCCGCCGCAGTACGGGAGCCCGCCGGTGACGGTGAGGGGGCGGCCCGGCGCCAGGGGGTCGAGGCCGAGCGCGTCGCAGGCGAAGGTGACCGACGAGGCGAAGCACGAGTACAGGTCGAGGTGGGCGACGTCGTCGATACCGACGTCGGCCTGGCCCAGCACCGACCGGAACACCCGGGCCATGGCCGGCGAGCGCGACAGGTCGGGGTGCTCGGCGACGTAGACCGGGTCGAGGCCCTGGGCGGTGCCGTGGAGGTACACCCGGCGCTCGGGCGGGACGCCGAGCCGATCGGCGGCCGCGTGGCTCGCCACCACCACCGCGGCGGCCATGTCGACGTCCATGATCGCCACCTCGAGCTTGGTGTACGGGTAGCCGACCAGGCGGTTGTCGGGGGTGGGCGTGCTGAGCTCGTCGGCGGTGCGGGCCCGCGGGAACCAGGCGTGGGGGTTGGTGGCGGCCACCTCGCTGAGCGACGCCATGAGCGTTCCGATGCTGCGAGCGTGGTCGGCGGGCGCCACCCCGAGCCGGGCGCAGCGGGCGATGTCGCGCACGGCGAAGGTGAGCCACGCCGCGAAGACCTCGTGGGCCACCTCGGCCGGGTGGAAGGGCGCCTCGAACGGGAAGGGCGGCTTCTCGGGGTGGCGGTGGGACCAGTCGGGCCGCTCCCCCACCTTCTTCAGGCGCCGGACGGTGTCGAGGGCCTCGGCCCCGGCGATCACCGCCACCTCCGAGCGCCCGCCCACGATCTCCGCGGCCGCCGCCGCCACGAACTGCAGCGGCACGGTGCCACCGATGCCCGAGTAGGTGCCGGGGCGGGGCCCGATGCCGAGCAGGTCGGCCAGTCGGCCACGGGGGTCGTCGTAGGGCCAGCTCATGCAGTGGACCACGTCGATGCGGTCGACGGCGCCGAGCACGACGCCGCCGTCGGCCCCGGTGTCGGCCGCCGCGGCACGCACCACCTCGGCCTGCATGACCAGCGGCTCGGGCGCCTGGTCCAGGCCGTCGAGGTGCCAGGTCCGTTGGGCCACGCCGATCAGGCACGGGCTCCGGGGGTCCACCGCCACCACCGCGGCTACCGCCCCTGCCAGGTGGGGGGACGCTTCTCCTTGAAGGCCCGGGGACCCTCCTTGGCGTCCTCGGTGGCGAAGATCGCGGCGGAGATCTCGGCCTCGATCGCGTAGGCCTCGTCGAGGGTGCCGGCCAGGCCGCGCAGCACCGACTCCTTGGTCCCCCGCACGGCCAGCGGGGCGTTGGCGCAGACGCGCGCCGCCCACTCGTCGGCCCGGTCGAGGAGCTGGTCCGCCGCGACGATCTCGTTGATGAGGCCGAGCTCGAGGGCGCGCCGGGCCGGGAACGCCTCGGCGGTGAGGAGGAACTCCATGGCCGCCGGGTAGGTGAGCTGGCGGGGCAGGCGGGCCGTGGTGCCGCCGCCGGCGAACAGGCCGCGCTTGGGCTCCATCACGCCGAAGGTGGCGTTGGGCGTGGCGATGCGGATGTCGGTGCCGCCGAGCATCTCCATGCCGCCGGCCACGCAGGGCCCGTCGATCGCGGCGATGATCGGCTTGTAGATCTTGGTGTCTCGGAGCACGGCGCGGGTGCCGTCGGAGAGGCGGCAGCCGTCGACCTCGGTCACCTCGCCCTTGGCGATCTCCGCCGCCAGCTCGGTGATCTGGGGGATGTAGGTCTTCAGGTCCGCCCCGGTCATGAACTGGCCGGGCACGCCGGTGACGATCGCGAGCCAGGCGTCGTCGTCGTAGCGGAAGTCCCGCCACGCCTTGGCCAGGTCCCGGAAGTGGTGGAGGTCCAGCGAGTTGCGGGCCTCGGGCCGGTCGATCGTGATGACGACCACGTGGTCGTCGCGCTGGTCGTAGTGGATCGGCACGGGGTTGCGCGCTCAGCGGGCGGCGGCGACGGCGTCGCCGGCCACCTTGACCTCGCCGTCGCCGCTGGCGAGGGACACCTCGAGGTCGACGAGCCGTTCGCCGTCCTCCTCGCGCGTGCCGGTGACCACGATCGACGTGGTGAGCTCCTCGCCGGGCCAGGTCTGCTTGGTGAACCGGACCCGGAAGCTGCGCAGGTTGCCGACGCCGACGTACTCCTCGAGCGCGGAGCCGACGAGGCCCATCGAGAGCATCCCGTGGCCGAACACGCTCGGCAGCCCGGCGGCGCGTGCGGCCGTGTCATCGGTGTGCATCGGGTTGAAGTCGCCGGACGCGCCGGCGTACATCACCAGGTCGGTGCGGGTGAGCGTGTGGGTGCGGCTCGGGGCGACGTTGCCCACCTGCACCTCGTCGAGCTCCAACCGTTGCGCCATCACGTCCCCCAGGTGCGCGATCCGAGTGCCGAACCCTACCTGACGCCGGTGTCAGATGGGCGGGCTGCCCGCTCAGCCGGTGTAGGAGGCTCGGCCGCCGACCGGGGCGGCAGCCGGTGCGCCGGGGGTGGTGGGCTCGGGGACCGTGGGGCGAGGAGCTGGGGGCGTCGTGTTGCAGAGGTCGGTGAGCTTCCAACCCCACACCAGGTTGCCGGAGCGGTCGCCGTGGCCGAGCACGAGCCAGGTCACGTCGCCGTCCACCACGCCCGACGCTCCGGTGGTGGTCTGGGAGACGTAGGGCAACGGCACGCCGCTGCCGAGCACCGTCAGCTCGACCGGCGGGTCCTGGTGCGCGATCACCGAGGTGTCCTCGGCGGTGACGAGCGTGGGAGGGCCGGCGTCGAAGGGGATCCGGCCCACGAGCAGCCCGTCGAGCTCGAGGAACGGGTCGACGTCGGCCGTGGCGCCCGGGCCGGGCGCCGTGAGGTCGGCGCCCGAGTACACGAGGGTGTCGCCGAAGCCGTCGGGCTGGCTGGGTGCGGCCAGGTCGGTGATGCCGTCGCCGTCCTGGTCGCCCAC
>JAHBSN010000245.1 GCA_019639095.1 Actinomycetota bacterium | reverse complement strand
TGTCCCACCTGCGAGGCCGGTTCCCTCCGCACCGCCGGCGCGCCGATTGGAGCGGGCGCCATCGGCCCGCATCCACCCGGCCGCGATCGCCCCGCGACGGTACGCTCGGTCTCCCGGAGGCGCTCGCCCGCCGGCCCGTGACCACCTCGATCGAGTCGCCCATGGCCCCCCACCGAAGCACTGGCGAGTGGAGCATCGCGGTCCGCCAGCAGGCGGCGGTGGCCCACGTGGCCCAGCTGGGCCTGCAGGGCCACGACGCCGAGGCGCTCCTCACCGAGGCGTTGGCATCGCTCGCCGCCAACCTCGGGGTGGCCGACGTGATCCTGTTCGAGCTGCGGTTCGACACCGTGCTGGTGGGCCGGGCCGCCGTGCTGGGCGGCCAGGCCGTGGGCGGTCCGGTGATGGCCAAGCTGCGGGTGCCGGTGGGCGACGGCTCGATGGTGGGGTTCGTGGTGGGGCACGGCCACGCCGTGGCCTCCGCCGACACCGACCTGGACGACCGCTTCCGCCTGGCGGCCAAGGACTACGGCCTGCCGGCGCGCGCCGCGGTGGCCGCGCCCGTGGGATCGGGCGAGCGACCCTGGGGGGTCATCGTCGCCTACAGCCCGGAGGTGCGGAGCTGGACCGACGACGACGTGCACTTCGTGCAGTCCATGGGCAACACCACGGGTCTCGCCATCGCCCGCCAGGAGATGGAGGGTGAGCTGCGCGACAGCAGCCTGCGCCTCGACCTCTCGCTTGCCGCCGGCGGGATGGGTGCGTGGAGCTGGGACACCTCGCTGGACGAGGTGACGCTGTCGAGCTCGGCCCTGGAGATCTGCGGCACCACCGCCGACGCCTTCGACGGCACCGGCGACGGCCTGCTCGACCTCGTGCACCCCGACGACCAGCCGCTGCTGCGGGGCGACGTCTACGAGGCCCTCCAGACCGACGGACACCAGCACACGCAGTTCCGGTTGGTGTGGCCCGACGGGTCCATCCGCTGGGCCGAGGCGTGGGGGCGGGTGCTCACCGAGTCCGGGTTCGGACGCCGGCTGGTGGGCGTGGTGGCCGACGTGACCGAGCGCCTGGAGGCCGAGCAGCTGCGCGCCGAGCTCCTCGAGGCCGAGCGCCTCGCCCGCGCCGAGGCCGAGGCGGCGCGGGGACGCCTGGCCGTGCTGGCCGACGCATCCGACCGCTTCAGCGCCACCCTCGACCCCGATGCCGTCGTGGCCAGCCTGGCCGAGGTGTGCGTGCCCCAGCTGGCCGACGTGTGCCTCGTCGACGTGCTCGACGAGCACGGCCAGCTGCAGGAGGTGCGGGGTGCGGCGCTCGACGACGCCTCGCTCGCCGACGTGCGGGAGCTGCGCCGGCGTCGCGCCGAGCTCGGTGGCGTCAACGGCGTCTACAGCGAGGCGCGCGTGGCCGGTCGGCGGGAGAGCGTCCTGATCGAGGAGCTCGTGGACGACGACTTCCGCCGGGCCTCCGAGGACGACGACCACCTGGCCCTGTTCCGCCGCTTCGGCGCCCGGTCGTCGATGGTGGTGCCCATGGTGGCGCGCGGTCGCGTGATCGGCGTGCTGTCGCTGCTGGTCAACCGGACCGACCGCCGCTTCGACGCCGCCCAGCTCGCCCTGGCCGAGGAGCTGGCCGCCCGCGCCGCGCTGGCCCTCGAGAACGGGCGCCTCTACGCGTCCCGCCATCGCGTGGCCCGCTCCCTCCAGGCCGCCCTGCTCCCACCGGCGCTCCCCGAGATCCCGTGGCTCGAGCTCGGCGCGCGCTACCGGGTGGCCGAGTCCGACGTGGAGATCGGCGGGGACTTCTACGACGTGATGGAGGTGGGTCCCGATGCCTGGGGGGTGGTGGTGGGCGACGTCTGCGGTCGTGGCCCCGATGCCGCCGCCCTCACGGGGCTCGTGCGCCACTCCGTCCGCACGGCCGTGATCCGGGAGCGGGCGCCGAGCGGGGTCCTCGGGCAGACCAACGACGCCGTGCTCGACCAGATCGACGACGCCCGCTTCTGCACGGCCGCCTACCTCCGGGTGGAGCGCTCGGCCGGCGGGGCGCGGGTGCAGGCGTCCAGCGCCGGCCACCCGAGGCCGGTGCTGCTGCGAGCCGACGGCAGCGCCGAGTTCCTCGACTGCGCCGGGCTCCTCCTCGGCGTGGTCCCCCAGCCCACGCTCGTCGACGTGGCGTTCGAGCTCGGGCCGGGCGACGCCGTGGTGCTCTACACCGACGGGGTCACCGAGGCCCGCCGGGGCAAGGACCTCTTCGGCGAGAAGCGCCTGCTCGCCACCCTCGCCGATCTCGGCGCCCTCGACGCCCAGGAGATCGCCGCCGGCCTCGACGACCCGGTAGGCGCCTACCAGGACGGGGCCGACGACGACATCGCCGTGCTGGTGGTGCGGGTGCCGGCCGCCAGCCGCTAGAACCCTCGCCATGCCCGAACCCGACGACCACGTCCTCGCCCGCACCCTCGCCGAGGAGGCGGGCCGGCTCCTGCTCGACGTGCGCGCCGAGCTGGTGGCGGCCGGCGCCACGGGCAAGGAGCTCGGCGCCGAGGGCGACCGCCGCAGCCACGAGCTGCTCATGGCCCGACTGGCCGAGGAGCGGCCCGACGACGCCGTGCTCTCCGAGGAGGGCGCAGGCAGCGAGGGCCCCTCGGGCACGCGCCGGCTGTCGACGGCTCGGACCTGGATCATCGACCCCCTGGACGGCACCCGGGAGTACGGCGAGCACCCCCGCCCCGACTGGGCGGTGCACGTGGCCCTGGTGGTCGACGGCGAGCCCGTGGCCGGGGCGGTGGCCCTGCCGGCGCAGCGACGCGTGCTCGGCACCGTGCCGCCGGCGCCCACCCCGCCGGCGCCGGCCCCGCGTCCCCGCGTGATCGTCAGCCGCTCGCGACCCCCGGCGGTGGCCTCGTACCTGGCCGAGGCGATCGGCGGCGAGCTGGTCCCCATGGGATCGGCCGGGGCCAAGGCGGCCGCGGTGGTCCTGGGCGCGGCCGACGTGTACCCCCACGCCGGCGGCCAGTACGAGTGGGACTCCTGCGCCCCCGTGGCGGTCGCTCGCGCCGCGGGCGTGTGGGCGAGCCGGCTCGACGGCAGCCCGCTGGTCTACAACAACGCCGACCCATACCTGCCCGACCTGCTCGTCTGCCACCCGCTGCTCGTCGACCGGGTGCGGGAGGCCCTCGATCGCTTCGAGGGCTGAGCCGGGCCCGGGGTCAGTCGGGGATGGGCGGCGAGCTGGCGGCGTAGCCGTGGTCGACGATCATCCGCCCCACCTCGGCGTAGTCGGCTCGGTCGGGCGACGACACGGTGGCGAGGCCGTCGACGTAGCGGTTGAACATGCAGAACGCGGCGGCGATGAGCACGGCGTCGTGGATCTCCACGTCGTCGGCCCCGGCGGCGCGAGCCGCAGCGATGTGGTCCTCGGTCACGTGCAGCCCGCCCCGCTGCACGGCGGCCGCCACCTTCAGCAGCGCCCGCACCTTGTCCGAGACCGGCGCGGTGTCGACGTCGGCCACCACGGCATCGATCACGTCCCAGCCATCGTCGAGCTGGAGCGCCGCGAAGGTGGCGTGGGAGGTGTGGCAGAACTGGCACGAGTTCAGGAACGACGTGTACGCCGCGATCAGCTCGCGATCGCCGCGGCTGAGCGGGCTGTCGCCCCGCAGCAGGGCGTCGGCCAGCTCGTTCAGCGGCTTCGCCGTCTGGGGACGGAAGTGCATGGGCCCCAGGATCCCGGGCAGGCCCTCGGGCAGGTCGATGTGCGGCATGAGTGGCTGCTCCCCACGAACGGGGCGGCTCCGCTCGCCGCCCGACCGGGCCCGAGCGTAGGCCCGCAGACCGTTCCGTGCCCGGGCGATAGTCGACCCGGATGGTCGGGATTGGTGGCGTGGCGTCTACCATCGCCTGCGCCCCGTGCCCGAGATGCGCCATCCTGTGACGTGCCCCGCGCTGCCCACCACCCCGTCCGAAGGCCATGACCACCACCTACGAGCTCTCCCACCTCCGAGCCCTGGAAGCGGAGTCGATCCACATCATCCGCGAGGTTGCCGCCGAGTTCGAGCGTCCCGTGCTCCTGTTCAGCGGCGGCAAGGACTCCATCGTCATGCTGCGCCTGGCCGAGAAGGCGTTCTGGCCGGCGCGCATCCCGTTCCCGGTGATGCACGTCGACACCGGCCACAACTTCCCCGAGGTGATCGAGTTCCGGGACCGTCGGGTGGCCGAGCTCGGCGTGAAGCTCGTGGTGGCGTCGGTGCAGGCGTCCATCGACCAGGGCCGGGTGGCCGAGGAGACCGGTCCCCGGGCCAGCCGCAACCGCCTCCAGACCACCACCCTGCTGGACGCCATCGAGGAGCACCGCTTCGACGCGGCGTTCGGCGGCGCCCGCCGGGACGAGGAGAAGGCCCGGGCCAAGGAGCGCGTCTACAGCTTCCGGGACGACTTCGGCCAGTGGGACCCGAAGAACCAGCGCCCCGAGCTGTGGAACCTCTACAACGGCCGCCACCGACCCGGCGAGCACATCCGGGTGTTCCCGCTCTCGAACTGGACCGAGCTCGACATCTGGCAGTACATCGGCCAGGAGGACGTCGCCATCCCGTCGATCTACTACGCCCACGAGCGCCAGGTGTTCCGGCGCGACGGCATGCTCCTCGCCGTGTCGGAGTTCCTCAGCCCGGGGGAGGGCGAGGAGGCGTTCACCGCCACGGTCCGCTACCGCACCGTGGGAGACGCCACCATCACCGGCGCCGTCGAGTCCGCCGCCGCCACCGTGGAGGCCGTGATCGACGAGGTGGCGGCCACCCGCCTCACCGAGCGGGGTGCCACCCGCGCCGACGACCGCGTCACCGAGGCGGCCATGGAAGACCGCAAGAAGGAGGGGTACTTCTAGTGAGCGAGCTCCTCCGCTTCGCCACGGCCGGTTCGGTCGACGACGGCAAGTCCACCCTGATCGGGCGCCTGCTCTACGACTCCAAGGCCATCTTCGAGGACCAGCTCGAGGCCGTGGAGCGCTCGAGCGAGGCCATGGGCGCCGAGTACACCAACCTGGCCCTGCTCACCGACGGCCTGCGCGCCGAGCGCGAGCAGGGCATCACCATCGACGTGGCCTACCGCTACTTCGCCACGCCCCGCCGCAAGTTCATCATCGCCGACACCCCCGGGCACATCCAGTACACGCGCAACATGGTCACGGGGGCCTCCACCGCCGACCTCGCGCTCGTGCTGGTGGACGCCCGCAAGGGCCTGGTGGAGCAGAGCCGGCGCCACGCCTTCCTCGCGTCGCTGCTGCGGATCCCGCACCTCGTGCTCGTGGTCAACAAGATGGACCTCGTCGACTGGTCCCAGGAGCGGTTCGAGGAGATCAAGGCCGAGTTCCGCGACTTCGCGTCGAAGCTCAACATCACCGACCTCGCGTTCGTGCCGGTGTCGGCCCTGCACGGCGACAACGTGGTCACCCGGTCGCCCAACTCGCCCTGGTACGAGGGCTCGTCGCTGCTGCACCACCTCGAGGAGGTGCACATCGCGTCGGACCGCAACCTGATCGACGTGCGGTTCCCGGTCCAGTACGTCATCCGTCCGCACTCCGACCAGTGGCACGACTACCGCGGCTACGCCGGCACCGTCGCCAGCGGCACGATCAAGCCGGGGGACGAGGTGATGGTGCTGCCTTCTGGCTTCACGTCCACCGTGGCCTCCGTCGAGACCATGGACGGTCCGCTCGAGCAGGCGATCACCGGCGAGTCGGTCACGGTGCGCCTCGTCGACGAGATCGACGTGAGCCGGGGCGACCTGATCTGCCGCCCGGCCAACCAGCCCCACGTCGGCCAGGACATCGACGCCATGGTGTGCTGGATGAGCGAGGTCGGCTCGCTGAAGGGCCGCGACAAGCTCGCCATCAAGCACACCACCCGGTCCGCTCGCGCTCTGGTCAAGAACGTGCAGTACCGCCTCGACATCAACACGCTGCACCGCGACGAGGACGCCCACGAGCTGGCCCTCAACGAGATCGGGCGGGTGCAGCTGCGCACCACGCTGCCGCTGTTCTTCGACGAGTACCAGCGCAACCGCACCACCGGGTCGTTCATCCTC
>JAHBSN010000244.1 GCA_019639095.1 Actinomycetota bacterium | reverse complement strand
CCTCGGTGCCCTCCGGCGCCACTACCGAGATCACGGATGGTTGGTGCGCGTGCCGCGGCACGTCCACGAGTTCGCCGTGGCCGAGCGCACGGCCCGCGAGGGCCTGGTGGCCCGCCTCGGTCGCCAGCCGAGCCCAGCAGAGGTCGCACGTGAGCTCGGGGTGAGCCTCGACTCGCTGCTGGACGCCGAGGATGCGCTGCACGCCCGCAACACCTGGTCCCTCTCGGCCGAGAGCGACGGCGGCAGCGCCCTCGGCGACCGGTTGGGCCGCGAGGACCGCCACCTCGCCGCAGTCGACGACCGGGTGGCGGTGACCGATGCCCTTCGCGGCATCGAGGACTCAGCTCGCGAGCTGCTGTACCTCTACTTCTTCGAGGAGCGGTCGCAGGCCGACATCGCCGAACGCCTGGGGGTGAGCCAGATGCAGGTGTCCCGCCTGCTCGGCGCCGTCCTCCGACGCCTGCGGAGCCGGGTCGGCCCCCGCTGACGCGCTCGGGCGGTCGGGTTGGCACGGCCCCGCAGCGGGCACCGGTGCTGGTGCACACCGGATCCGTGGAACCAGACGAGGGCGGCCGCCCGAGCGACCCTCGGACCGGCGAAGGGGATCCAGATCCCGCACCCACGGCTGCGCACCGGACCTGGCTCACGGATCTGGCGCACCACTCCGAGACGGCCGCCCTCATGGCCACCCACCCGTGGGAGCGCACCGCCCTCGGCGCGCCCGACACCTGGCCGGAGAGCCTGCGGGTGTCGGTGAGCCTGTGCCTGTCGTCGAACTTCCCCATCCTGGTGGCGTGGGGACCGGACCTCCTCATGATCTACAACGAGGGCTACCGGGAGATGCTCGGCCGGGACAAGCACCCCGCCGCCGTGGGCCGCCCCGTCCAGGACGTGTGGCCCGAGGTGTGGCCCGACATCGAGCCGCTGTTCGAGCACGTGCACGCCACGGGACTGGCCTACAACGCCGCCAACCTGCCCCTCAACGTGTTGCGCAACGGCTACCTCGAGGAGGTGTTCTTCACCTTCTGCTACAGCCCGATCCGCGACGGCGACGAGGTGGGCGGCACCCTCGACGTGTCCATCGAGACCACCGCCGAGGTGGTGACCGATCGGCGCCTCACCCTGGTGGGCCACCTGGCCGCCTCGGTCATGGCCGCCCAGAACGTGGCGGAGGTGGCGGCGTCGGCGGTGGCCGCGCTCGGCACCAGCGAGCCCGATCTGGAGTGGGCCCAGGTGCACCTCTGGGTCGACGACCACCTGGTGCCGTTGGCGGCCGGCGGTCCCCGCTCGGCGTCGCCGATCGCCGACGGCGTGCTGCAGGCGGTGTCGGGACCCGACGCGGTGGTGCTCGACGACCGCTGGGTCCCCGGCGCACCGGCCCGCCGGGTGGCGGTGGGGGTCGGGTCCGGCGGCGCCGCCGCGGTGCTGGTGCTCGGCCTGAACCCGCTGCGGCCCTTCGATGCCGGCCACCGCACCTTCGTGGAGCTGGTGGGCCGCACCGTGGGCGCCGCTCTCGAGAACGCCTACCGCCGGTCCTTCGAGCTGGGCCAGCAGCGCCTGATCAGCGACACCCTGCAGGCCGCCATGCTCGCACCGGCGTCGGACCTGCCCACCGTGGCGGCCCGCTATCGCCCGGCCACCGGCCACCTGGCCGTTGGCGGCGACTGGTACGACGTGATCAGCCTGCCCGACGGCCGACGAGCCCTCGTGGTGGGCGACTGCGTGGGCCACGGCCTCGACGCGGCCACGGCCATGGGGCAGCTCCGCAGCGCCAGCCGGGCCCTGCTGCTCGAAGGCCGCAGCCCCGCCGAGGTGATCACCTCGATGGACCACTTCGCCGACTCCGTCCCCGGCGGCGCCCTCGCCACCATGGCGTGCGCCGTGATCGACCTCGAGGGGGGCACGGCCACCTACGCCTGCGCCGGGCACCCGCCACCCCTCCTGGTGCGCCAGGGCGAGGGGATCTGGCTGGACGACGGCCGGAGCGGGCCGCTCGGGTTCCGCAGCAGCGACCGGGGGCAGGCCGAGGCGACGATCGTGCCGGGCGACCTGCTGGTCTTCTACTCCGACGGCCTCGTGGAGCGGCGTGACGAGGTGATCGACGACGGGCTCGCCCGCCTGCGCGCCGCCGCCGAGGCCCACGCCGGCGAGCCGGTGCAGGCCGTCGCCGATGCCCTCATCGGGGAGCTGCTCGAACCGCGCCCCTGGGACGACGTGGTGGTCCTCGTCAAGCGCGTCCACTGACGCGCCGCACCGGGCGATGCGGTTCGGGACCTTCGGCCCTGACCGTGGCGGCCTCCGGAGGGGTCCAATAGTCGGCGACTATGCAACTCTCCATCACCCGTCGGACCGATCTCGCCACGAGGGCGCTGCTGTCGCTCGACCGCAGCGGCGGGAGGCGCAAGGCCTCGGACCTGGCCGCGGAGCTCGACGCCTCGGCCGGGTTCCTCGCCCAGGCGATGACCCCGCTGGTGAACCGGGGATGGGTTCGCTCGGAGCCCGGCCCCACCGGCGGCTACGCCGCCGCGGTGTCGTTGGACGACGTGTCCGTGCTCGACGTGGTCGAGGCAGTCGAAGGCTCCACCGACGTCAGCCGCTGCGTGCTCGAGGGCCGCCCCTGCAACCGGGGCAACCGCTGCGCCCTGCACGACGCCTGGGCCCGAGCTCGCAGCGGCCTGCTGCAGGACCTCGCCGGGACCCCGCTCAGCTCCGTGCGGGGCGGGCAGGCGGTGAGCCGTGGCTGAGCTGGCCCCGCCGCGATCGCGCTCGGCCCTCGCCGGCGTCGCCGTACCCACCGAACACGGCGGTTGGGGCCTCACCGCGGAGCCGGTCCTGCTCGGCCTGCTCGTGGCGCCGAGCGTGGCCGGCGGCCTGCTCGGCGTCGCTGCGGTGCTGGCGTTCCTGGCCCGCACCCCGCTGCGGGTGGTGCTGGTGGACCGGCACCGCGACCGCTCGCTCGCCCGCACCGCCCTCGCCGGGCGCGTGCTGGCCGTGGAGGTGCTGGCCATCGTGCTCCTCGCCACCCTGGCGGCGCTGGTGGCGGCCGGTCCCTTCTGGTGGCCGGTGCTCGTGGCGGCCCCGCTGGTGGCGGTGGAGCTCTGGTACGACACCCGCTCCCGCAGCCGGCGCCTGGCGCCCGAGCTGGCCGGCACCTGGGCCATCAGCGCGGTGGCCGCCGTGGTCGTCCTGGCCGCGGGCCACGGCGCCCGCGAGGCGCTGGCCGTCTGGCTCGTGGTGGGCGCCCGGGCCACCAGCTCCATCCCCCACGTGGTGGCCCAGGTCGCCCGCCTCCACGGGCGCGCCACCCCGGCCCGGCGCCTCCTGCTGGCCGACGCCGGCGCGCTCGGTGCGGTCGCCGTGGCCGTCGGGCTGGACCACCGCGCGGCGCTCGGCGCCGCGGCGGTGGCGATCGCCGTGGCGGTCCAGCGCCCGCTGGCCCGCACCCCCGTCCCGGCCAAGACCATCGGCATCCGCCAGAGCATCCTCGGCCTCGCCGTGGTCCTGGCCGCCGCCGTCGGCTTCCACCTGCTCTGAAGGAGCGCCCATGTACGAACAGGACACCCTCGCCGCCATCGTCGACGTACGGCCGGGCGCGACCCGCGTCCTCGAGCGCCACCGCCTCGACTACTGCTGCGGTGGCGGGCGCACCCTCGCCGACGCCTGCGCCGAGGCCGGCATCGACGTCGAGCCGGTGCTCGCCGAGCTGGCGCGTGCCGACCAGGCCGGCGCCGCGGAGCCCGCGCCGTGGACAGCCATGACGCCCACCCAGCTCGTGGACCACCTCGAGGCCACCCACCACCGCTACCTCCACGACGAGCTGCCCCGCCTCACCGCCCTGGTCGACAAGGTCGTGGGCGTGCACGGCGACCGCCACCCGGAGCTCGTCCGGGTGCGGGACAGCTTCGGGCTGCTGCGGGGCGACCTCGAACCGCACCTCGCCAAGGAGGAGCGGATCCTCTTCCCGATGATCCGCCAGCTCGACGCCGCCGTCGATGCGCCGGCCTTCCACTGCGGCAACCTCGCCAACCCGATCCGGGTGATGCTCGCCGAGCACGATCGCGCCGGTGAGCTGCTCCAGCGCCTGCGCACCCTCACCGACGACCACCTGCCGCCAGCGGACGCGTGCGGCAGCTACCGAGCCCTCTACGAGGGTCTCGAGCGCCTGGAGCGCGACACGCACCTGCACGTGCACAAGGAGAACAACGTGCTGTTCCCCGCGGTGGTCGCCCTCGAGGCCGCCCGCTCGCATCCGGCGGTCGGGGTGCCCGTGGAGCCGAGGCTCAGCGCACCACGGTCGTGACCCGACGCCGGGACCACCACGGCACGAGCGAGCACACGAACACCACGGCGCTGGTGTCGAGCAGGTCGAGCTCGAAGTCCACGTCGAACACGGCCAGCAGCCCGATCGCGAAGACCGCGGCGCTCAGTCGATCACCGGTGGGAGCGGCACCGTGTCGGGGGGTGGGGCCACCGTGGGATCGGGGTAGGTCAGGTCGAACCCGTCGCCGTGGCGCGTCTTGAGGTAGCCGGCGTAGCGGGTGTCGCCGGCCAGGTGGCGCAGGAGGAACGCGATGGCGTACCGGTCGGTGAGCAGCTGCACCTGCCTCGGCCCGAGGTGGGGAGGGTCGCAGGCCGCCTCGGCCTGCGAGGTGATGTACGAGGTCACCACCGGCGGGGCGTCGGGGAACAGCGGTAGGAGGTCGCGGTAGCGGCAGACGTCGCTGAACGCCGAGTGGGCGGCTCGATCGATCCGCAGCTCGGCGAAGGGCCGGGCTCGGGTCTGGTACCAGAACGAGGCCGCGCCGGGCGGCACGTCCTCGCCCACGATCGAGAGGGTGGGCACCTTCACCCGGGCCAGGTCGTCGGCCGACAGGTAGGTGGAGGTGGCGTCCATGGTCACGATGGCCTTGAAGCGGACGTCGCGCGGGATGGCGTTCGGCCCGTCGACGCGCACGCCGCTCACGGTGGCGAAGGCGGTCAGCCCGCCGTAGGAGTGGCCGGCGATGCCGATGCGGTGCGGGTCGACGGCTCCCTCGAGCAGGTCGCCCCGGGTGGCTGACCGGGTCAGGATCCCGTTCAGGATCATCCGCTCGTCGGCGGCACGGCTCGCGAGCACCTGCGGGAGCTCGTCGGGCGTGGAGGGCCGCCCCGCGAAGAGGTCGCTGATGGTGTCGCCGGTGTGGTCGGCCGAGATGACCACGAAGCCGTGGCTCGCGAGCGTCTCGGTGAAGAACGTGGCGATGAAGCGCATCGCCCCGCTGCCGTGCGAGTACACGACGAGGGGGAACGGCCGGCCCTTCGCCACCGGCACCCGGTCCAGGGCGCGGCTGACGTAGGCCATGTGCGTGAACGACGGGCCGACGTAGAGGCTCAGCCCGCCGGTCGTGCGGGGGCTCACCGGGTACCACACGTCGACGGTCCGGCTTCGGCCGGTGCGCGACGTGATCTGGATGACCTCACGCCCCACCTTGTAGGGACCGAAGCTCGACGGCGGCACCATCGGTGGCCGCGCGTCGGCGCGCGGCGCCGACGCCGCATCGGTGGCGGTGACCGAGCCGGCCACCACGACCCCCGCCACCAGCAGCGCGAGGAGGCGATGCCGTCGGCGCCGCCCCGTGCCGCCGTGCTGATCCGTCCCCGTCATGCCGGTCATCGGAACCCCCCTCTGCTCGCCCGCAGGGTCCGCCGCGACGGTACCGGAGCCTGATCGAGCGCGCTCGGCCGTGGGATCGTCCGAGTCGTCGAGGGGTAGTCGTGTGCTGTGGCCGACGTGCTCGACGGCATCGGGATCGAGATCCGGCGCGAACGACGGGATCACCGTCGGCGCGCCGTGGCGCTCGGCATCCTCGTCGCCTTCGTGGGCGCCGGCGCGCTCGGGGCCTTCGGCGTGCGCGAGGGACGGGTTGGCCGGCGGGCCCCATCGGGGCTGCGCATCGCCGTCACCTATCCGCAGATCGCTCGACCGGGGTTGGCCGTCCCGATCTCGGTGCAGGTCTCGAAGCCCGGCGGGTTCGACGGCCCGATCGACGTGGCGATGCCCACGGCGTACCTCCAGATGCTCGACGAGAACGGCTTCCATCCCGAT
>JAHBSN010000243.1 GCA_019639095.1 Actinomycetota bacterium | reverse complement strand
CGCCCAGCTGCTGGCCGACGCCGACGTCGCCCTCTACGCCGCGAAGGCCGCCGGCAAGTCGACCTACCGGCGCTTCGAGACCGAGATGCGGCTGTCGGCGGTGGCTCGCCTCGAGCTGGGCCAGGACCTGCGCCGGGCCATCCAGAGCCACGAGTTCGTGTGCAACTACCAGCCGATCGTCGACCTGGTCACCGGCCGGATCGTGGCCATCGAGGCGCTCGTGCGCTGGGACCACCCCAACCGCGGCCTGCTCGAGCCGGCCGCCTTCATCGAGATGGCCGAGGAGACCGGTGCCATCGGCCAGATCGGGCGCCACGTGCTCGAGGTGGCCACCGCCCAGGCGGCAGGCTGGTGCACCGACGGCGCCACGCCGATGGACCTCGAGCTGCACGTGAACCTCTCGGGCCGCCAGCTCGAGAGCCCCGACCTGGTGGACGAGGTGCGCCTCGCCCTGGCCCGCACGGGGTTCCCCGGGAGCCTCCTGGTGCTGGAGATCACCGAGAGCGTGGCGGTGGAGGTGGCCGACCAGCACATCGACCGGCTCCTCGCCCTCCAGGACCTCGGCATCCGGCTGGCCATCGACGACTTCGGCACCGGCTACTCGTCGCTCAACTACCTGCGCACGCTCCCCGTCGACGTGCTGAAGATCGATCGCGCCTTCGCCAAGACGCTCGGCGACCAGACCGACCAGGTGCTGCTCGAGGCGATCGTCAAGCTCGGCCACTCCCTCGGCATCGAGGTGATCGCCGAAGGGATCGAGCGCGACGAGCAGGCCGCCGCCCTGCGCCGCATGGGCTGCCGACTGGCCCAGGGCTACCTGTTCTTCCGCCCGGTCGATGCCGCCGGCGTGCCCGCCCTCCTCGCCGGCGGCCCCCTCGCCGCCCCCGACCCCGACGCCACCCCGGACCCCACCCCCAGCCCCGACCCCCCCCCCACACCGGCCCCCGTTGCCGACTAGACCTTGCGGGCCGTGACCGCAACGCCCCCCAACCCCACCGACTGGTCGCACGACTTCGACCACTACGACCCGGCCTACGCCGCCGACCCGTACTCGGTCTGGCGGGAGATGCGGGCGACGTGCCCGATCGGACGGTCCGACACGTTCCGCGGGATGTGGGTGCCGGTGCGCCACGCCGACATCGAGGCCGTGGCCCGGGACACCGCGCACTTCTCGTCGCGCAGCCCGCTGGTGGCCGAGTTCGGGGCGATGAGCGACTTCGGCATCGAGGTGCCGCCGATCTCGTCGGACCCGCCGTACCACACCGCCTTCCGGTCCCTGCTGCTCCCGTTCTTCGCACCCGGACGCATCGACGCCCTCGAGCCCGCCATCGCCGCCCACGCCGACCGCCGCATCGACGCCTTCGTCGAGCGCGGCACCTTCGACGGCTCTGTCGACCTCGCCCAGCACATCCCGGTGGCGGTGATCGCCGGCATGCTCGGCATCCCCGACGAGGACGGCGACCGCTTCCGCCGCTGGGTCCACCTGCTCCTCGAGGTGGCCCCCACCGACATGGGCGTGGCCGCCACCAACCTGATCGAGTTCAACCTGTACCTGCAGGACCAGATCGCCCGACGGCGCGAGCAGCCCGGCGACGACCTCGTCTCGTTCCTGCTCGGCGCCGAGCTCGACGGCCGACCGCTCACCGACCAGGAGCTCTTCGGCGGGTGCCTGCTGCTGCTCATGGCGGGCATCGACACGACCTGGAGCGCGATCGGCGCGTCGCTGTGGCACCTCGCCCTGCACCCCGAGGACCAGCACCGCATGCGCACCGACCCGAGCGTCTGGCCGTCGGCGATCGAGGAGCTGCTGCGGGCCTACGCGCCGGTCACCATGGCGAGGGAGGTGGTGGCCGACGTCGAGCTCGGCGGCTGCCCGATGAAGGCCGGCGACCCGCTCCTGCTGCCGTTCCCCGCCGCCAACCGGGACCCCGAGGCGTTCGCCGACCCCGACCGCGTCGACCTCGACCGGGCCCGCAACCGCCACCTCGCGTTCGGGGTCGGCATCCACCGCTGCCTCGGCTCGAACCTCGCGCGGCTGGAGCTGCGCGTCACCCTGCAGCGCGTGCTCGAGCGCGTGCCGCCGTTCCACCTGGCCGACCCGGGCGCCGTCACCTGGTCCCGGGGCCAGGTCCGCGGGCCGCGGGTGCTGCCGCTCGCCTTCGACCCGGCCTGATCCCCGGCCCTCAGCCGAACAGGAACCGCTCGATCGTGCCCACGGTGTCGGCAGGCAGCGGCAGCGGCTGGTCCTCGCCGATCCCGCAGCCGGTGGCCACCGCCCGCAGGAGGGCGTCGGCCTGCTCGCGGAAGTCGGCCTCGTAGGGCGAGAGGTCGCCGCCGGACACGAACGCGGTGGCGAGCCGGCCCACGAAGAGCACCTGCTCGTCGGCCGCCCCCGCGGGCACCTGGTCGATCATGGCCAGGAGGGTGCCGCCGACGACGGTGGGGTCGGTCAGCTCGCCGCGCTGGAGCTGCCACGCCTGGTCCACGAGCGAGTCGGCCAGCGTGCATGCCTGGGCCCACTCGGGGCTCGACGGCTCGAGCGGCCCGGCCGGCAGCCCACCGGGCGAGGGGTCGACCTCGTCGGGCACGGTTGGCGGCAGGGTCGTGGTCTGGCCCGGGAGGGTGGTGGACGGGGCGATCGTGGTGCGGGGTGCGGCGTCGGAGCCCCCGCCGCCGCACGCGGCGAGGGCGCCGACGGCGACGAGCGGCACGATGACGAGGGCGGGCACGAGCGGGACCCGGCGGCGCAGCACGCCCCCAGCCTGGCCCACCCCGCTCGAACGTGCGGTACCAGAGCCGCGTTCGCGCCGATCTCGCGCGTGAGGTTCAGGGCCGAGCGGCCGCCGAGAGGTCCTCGACGGCGTCGCTCACGTCGTCGAGGTCGATCGGCGGCTCGTCGAAGCGCCGGACCTCGCGGTAGGTGCGGTCCCGGCCGGCGTCGTCCACGAACCATCCCTGGAGCCGCTCGAGGACCGGGGCGAGCAGCACGTCGGGGAGCCGGCGCAGGTCCTCGGACGAGAGCGCCCCGGCCACCACCACGCGGGCCAGGTCGTAGAGGTCCGACGCCCGCTTCTCGGGTCGGGACGATGCCCGCAGCGGGATGGTGGTGGCCTTCATGGCCACGATGCCGGCGCAGGACGCCACCATGCGATCCCGCGCCTCGGCGAGGCGACCCCCGGTGTCGACGTCGACCGCCACGATGTCGAGCGGGGTGGCGTGGTCGTGGGCCCAGGCGTGGGCCACCACGTTGAGCTCGAGGTCCGAGAGGCCGCTGCCGTCGGCGTCGAGCACCGCCACCAGCTCGGCGGCGGGCAGCGGGGCCACGTCGATCACGTCGAGGTCGAGACCGCCGGCGAAGCCGTACTGGCCACCGCCGGCCGACGTCAGGGCGAGGCCGGCGATCTCGCCGTGGACCCGGCCGAGGTCTCGGGTGACGGCGTCGAGGTCGACGGTGGCGCGGTGCGGCATGCCCACCCGGCACATGACCGCCAGGCCGCCGATCAGGCGCAGCTCCGCCGGCAGCGACGCCAGCAGCTCGACCTCTCGGTGGGTGGTGCCGCCGCGGCGACCCGACAGCACGACGGGCACTCAGCGGCCTCCGGGCACGATGCCCCACGCCTCGACCATCTCCCGACCGCGCGCCGGGTCCGCCGCCAGGCGCAGGGCGCAGACGAGCGGGTGGGCGACGTGCCAGGGGTGGGCGTCGTCGGGACGGTGGTCCTCGTTCTCGGGCAGCCAGGTCACCGGCGCCGATCGGACCCAGCAGCGCGCCGGCTGCCCCCGCTCGGCCAGCGACCGGGCCCGGCGCAGCGCGGAGGCCGATCGGACGTAGCAGCGCGCCGGCAGGTCGGCGGCGGCAGCGATGCGAGCGCCGCCCAGGGTGGCCGCCCGCTCGTCGACCCGCAGGAGCTCGTCGGCCCCCACCTTGGCCGCCACCTCCGGGAGGGTGACGGGAAGGCCCACCCAGCCGTCGTCGGGCCAGCGCGCCGACGCCTCCCAGAACAGCTCCGGGAGCAGGGGCAGATGGGTCTTGGGCCCGATCAGGCCGACCTCCACGAACCGGGCGATGAGCTCGTGGGTGGCCCCGACGCTGCGGCCGATGATCGGCGCCACCCGTCGGGCCGTGACCGGTTCGGCGGGCTGGCACAGCGCGGCGAGGGCGATCTCGAGGCCGACGGTGGTCCAGGGGTTGGTTGACGACGAGCGGCCGGCACCCGTGGCGCCGTCGGGCAGCGGCGACTCCACCCGCACGCCCTGGGCCCACAGGCGGAGGTGGCCACGGCGGTCGAGCCACCCCCAGCCGGCCCGGCGGAGGACCTCCCGCCCGGCGTCGCTGATCCGGTCGGCCACCACCAGGGCGGGGAGGCGGCCGGCCCCGTCGGCCACCACCTGGCCGAGGTCGGCCGGGGTGGGGTGGGCCCGGGCCACCAGCTGCAGGCCGAGCCGGGTGCCGTCGACCACGAGCGCGCCGTCGACCACGGCGGCGTCGAGGCCGAGGGTCCCCGCCGCCTCGGCGAGGTCGCCCAACAGCTGGGCCGATTCATCCGTACGGGCCGTCACGAACACCGAACACAGGCTACGCCAGGCACCCCGTCATCGCAAGGTTCGACGCTCATGCCGTCACAAACACCGAACACTCCCTGAACTTCACGCGCGAGAACGACAGGAACGCGGCTGGGGTACCGCACATTCGCCGAGGGGTCAGGTGGGGGCGAAGGCCACGCGGACGACGGTGGCCTCCCAGATGCGGCCGTCCTCGGCGCTGGCGGTCGAGAACACCACCACGCCCCAGCGGGCGCCGCCGGCGTCGAACCGCAGGTCCTCCTCGAACGGGCCGAGCACGCCGTCGCCGCGCCCGGTGACGAAGCCGGTGCCCACCGGGTCGGCCGAGCCGTCGGCCACGATGCGCACGTCGACGGTGCCCTCGAACGCCCGAGCCCGCCCGGCGAGGTGCACCGGGTCGGTGATCTCCTGCTGCTGGGCCGGCTCGTCGACCTCGATGCTCTCGGTGATCGCGCCGATCACCCACCACGAGTCGTCCGACGCCACCTGGCGCACGAGCACCGTGGTGACCGGCCCGTCCTCCCGGGGGCGCACCTCGATCTCGCCCGATCGGCTGTCGCCCTGCTGGAAGGCGCCCACCACCGGGTCGGTGAAGCCCACGAGGTCGACCGCGAACGACGTGGCCGCGGCCATGGGATCGGTGAACCGGCTCTCGGTGGCCGGGTCGGGCCACACCACCTGGGCCACCTGCTCGTCGGTGAGCACCGGCGGGGCGGGCGCGGTGGTGGGCGGGGCCGCCGTGGTGGTGGTGGCCGGTGCCGTGGTGGTCGTGGTCGGGAGGGTGGTCGTGGTGGTCGACGTGGTGGCCTCGGTGGTGGACGAGCCCGTGGCCACGTCCTCCTCGTCGTCGCCGCCACGGGTGACCACCAGGGCCACCACCGCGATCACCGCCACCACGGCCAGCACCGCCGCCGCCACCATCAGGCGCATGCGCTGCGCCTCCTGGGGCGTCGGCTCGGCGTCGGCCGCCGGGTCGGGCGGGCCGGGTTCCACGGGGGTGTCGGGCGCATCGTCCATGCCTCCATGGTGCGCCGTCCGGGCCACCCGATCCAGGGACCTCCGACCATCGCGCTCGGCCTCCCTCGCCCGCCCGACCCCCAGGACCCCGGTGCGCGTGTGCCAACCTGAACCCTCCGGGCCAGGGGGCCTCGGGGCATCGAGGGGACGACGTGCACCACCCAGAACGCAGCACCACCACGTCCGCGGACGAGAACCCGCCGCGATCCGCGCCGCATCGGCTCGGCACCCGACCGGGAGGCGGGCACCGCCGCCTGCGCCGCGCCGCCGGGGTGATCGGCGTGGCCGGCCTGCTGCTCGGCGGTGCCGTGGCCTGCTCGTCCGACGGCGGGTCCGACGGGGCGACGCCCACCACCACACCCGATCCGGTGGCCCGCGCCACCGGCGACGCCGACTTCGACGTGCAGGGCGGCATCGGGTTCGTGGCCGTGCGCGACGCGCCCCCCGGCACCCTCCTGGTGCTGGGCACCGGCGACGACGACGAGGTGGCCCGCGGCACCGTGGATCGCCTGGGCAGCCTGGTGTTCTCCGACCTCGGACGCGACCGCCG
>JAHBSN010000242.1 GCA_019639095.1 Actinomycetota bacterium | reverse complement strand
CATGGCCATGCTGGGCGCGAAATTCCCCGGCACGCAATTTGTGGTGACCGGCCTGCTGGGGCCGCATTCCAATGCCCACGGCCCCAACGAGTTCCTGCACCTCCCCCCCGCCCGGAACCTCACCGCCGCGGTGGCCCTGGTGCTCGACGCCCACGCCCGGCGCGAGGGCTGACGGCGGCCGGATCGGCCCGGGGCGTCAGGTCGACCGGCCGGCGTAGGGATCGTTCGCCGAGGAGGGCGGCCGAGCGTCCCTGATCGCTCGCCAGGCCCCCGCCAGCACCGGGGTTGCCCGGTAGTTGCGGCCTCGGCGATCACCCACCGCCTCGAGCAGGCCCGCCCGGGTAAGCGCCGCCAGATCACGGGTGGCGGTGGCGTCGGTGATCTCCTCACCCGCCGAGGACCGCACCGCCTTCACGTAGAGCGCACGCCGGATCCGCCAGCCCCGAGCGGCGTCGCACAGGGAGCCGACCGAACGATCGGGCAGCCGGTGGGAACGCGCCAGCTGCTCGCAGGCGTCCCAGAGCGCTTCGGCCTCGTCGATCCGTCGCAGCAGGGTCTCGGCCTGTCGGTGGTGGGCGACGAGGCAGAACCGCAGCCACGGGCGGGCGTCGCGTTCGGGGGACCACCGCCCCCGGGCGACCTCGGTCAGGACCTCGTAGTACGCGGGCGTGTGGTGCCCGAGGTACTCCTCGATGCTCAGGAACTCAGGAGACAGGATCCCCTCGCTGGCGAGCACGTACGACTGGATGCACCGGGCCATGCGGCCGTTGCCATCGCTGAACGGGTGCACGAGCGTGAGGTTCAGGTGGGCCATGGCCGCCCGCACGATCGGTTCGCCGCCCCCGTCGCACGCGGCGGCGAGGACCGCGGCCACCAGATCGTCGACGTCCTCCCGTGGCGGCGCGTGGTAGACGACGTCACCGGCGCGGTCCTCCAGCCACACCGGCCCCGGCCGCCACCGGCCGGGATTCTTCGGGAGTTCGTGCTTGAGCATCATGAAGTGGAGCGACCGGACGAGCGATGCATCGAGACGGGCCATGGGCGGCGACATCCCGAGCTGGAGCACGTAGGTCATCGCATCCCGGTAGCCCTCGATCGCCTGGCGGGTCGCCTCATCGGCGGCGATCGGGTCCTCGCCATCGATGACGGCCACGACGTCCTCCACGCTGGCGTGGTACCCCTCGATCGAGTTGGACGCCTGGACAGCTCGAGCGAACGTGGTCCGACGGAGGCTGCCGTACCAGCGGCGGGGTTCTCGCAGGTAGAAGCGCAGTTGCGTTCGCAACGCCTCGATCCCCTCGAGCGCGGCGACGTCCTCGTCGGCGAGGTCGGGGACGGCGTAGATCACGTGCCTATGTTAGACACTTAGCAACATTGGATGTTGCTAAGAAAACGACATCAGCAGGCGCCGGCGGGCGAGAGCTACCCCTCCAGCGTGAGCACCACGGCCACGGTGTCGGGCGTGCGGCCGACCAGGCGCTTGAGGCGGTTGCCCACGTCGAGCAGCGTGTACTGGATGCCGTACTTGCGACGGAGGGCGCCGATCACCAGCTCGAAGTCGGGCGTGCCCTGGTCGGCCACCGTGGCCGTGGCCGCCACCTGTGCGGCGTCGTCGGCCACCTTGCCCCGCACGTCGCAGGGGCGCAGCACCACGTCGGCCCGGTTGCGGAGGCGCTTGACCTTGCCCGAGCTGCCGGCGGTGGTGAACCCGGCCCGGCCGTCGGGCAGGCCCACGATCCACACCGGCGCCGCCACGCCCTCGCCGCTGCGCCGGAACGTGGTGGCCGAGACGTAGCGACCCGAGGTGATGTCCATGCCGGCACGGTACCGGCGCCCCCGGACGGCGCGAGGCGACCCGTACCATGGGACCACCCCCTCCCCCGCCCAGGAGCCCAGCCACCCGATGGCCGAAGATCCCGACCTGCTCATCGACGACCGTGAGGACACCGACGACGACGAGCGGGTGGGCGCCGCCGACGACCAGGCCCACGCCGCCGCCCACGGGCACGGCACCAAGGCGGTGTTCGCCGCCCTGGGCGCCAACGTCGCCATCGCCGTGTCGAAGTTCGTGGCCTTCTCGGTCACGGGCTCGTCGTCGGTGCTCGCCGAGGGCGTGCACTCCGTGGCCGACTCGGGCAACCAGCTCCTGCTGCTGCTCGGCGGACGGCGGGCCCGGCGTGCCGCGGATCGCGAGCACCCCTTCGGCTACGGCCGCGAGCGCTACTTCTGGGGCTTCGTGGTGGCGCTCGTGCTGTTCACGCTCGGCGCGATGTTCGCCGTCTACGAGGGCCTCCACAAGATCGAGCACCCCGAGGAGATCACCAACCCCGAGTGGGCCTTCGGCGTGCTCGCGTTCGCCCTCCTGGCCGAGGGCACCTCGCTGCGCACCGCGGTCAAGGAGGCCCGCAAGACCAAGGGCGACGCCAGCTACTGGCGCTTCATCCGCCGGGCCAAGAGCCCCGAGCTGCCGGTGGTGCTGCTCGAGGACTTCGGCGCCATGATCGGCCTCTGCTTCGCGCTGGTGGGCGTGAGCCTGTCGGTGGCGCTCGACGACCCGGTGTGGGACGGCTACGGCACGCTCGCCATCGGCATCCTGCTCGGGTTCATCGCCATCGTGCTGGTGGTCGAGATGAAGAGCCTGCTCATCGGCGAGTCCGCCAACCGCAAGGACCTCGAGGCCATCGCCGCCGCCGTGGAGGTGGAGCCCGACGTGATCCGCCTGATCCACCTGCGCGCCGAGCACATCGGCCCCGAGGAGCTGCTCGTGGGCATGAAGGTGGAGTTCCTCCACGAGCTCACCGTGGCCGAGGTGGCGGCCACCATCGACCGCGTGGAGCGCAACATCCGCGGCGGCGTCCCCACGGCCCGGGTGATCTACATCGAGCCCGACGTCCACCACGCGCACCTCGCCACCGCCTCGTTCGTGGCGCCCCACGAGGGCCACATCGACCGCGACGACCCCGACTACGCCTCGATCACCGGCCAGGTGCAGGCCGTCGACCCCGACGACGACATCTGGTCCTGACCGCCGCGCCCGACGACGTCGTCGGCAATCCCGAGTCAGCTGGTCGGGATTGCGATCCGCGTCGCTAACGTGGGCCACCTCAACCACCTGCGATCTGAGGAGAGGCCCCAATGCCGACCTTGCGCCTGGGCGACGACGCCCCCGACTTCACCGCCGAGACCACCGAGGGCACCCTCGGCTTCCACGACTGGAAGGGTGACTCGTGGGCGGTGCTGTTCTCGCACCCCAAGGACTACACGCCGGTGTGCACCACCGAGCTCGGTCGGGTGGCGGGCCTCAAGCCCGAGTTCGACAAGCGCGGCGTGAAGGTGATCGGCATCTCGGTCGACAGCTCCGACAGCCACGAGGGCTGGGCGCAGGACATCGAGGACGTCACCGGCAACAAGCTCAACTTCCCGCTGATCGCCGACCCCGAGAAGCAGGTGGCCGACCTCTACGACATGATCCAGCCCAATGCGTCCGACACGATGACGGTGCGCTCGGTGTTCGTGATCGACCCGAAGAACAAGCTGCGCCTCTCGCTCACCTACCCCGCCTCCACGGGCCGCAACTTCGACGAGATCCTCCGCGTGATCGATTCGCTGCAGCTCAACGACGAGTACAAGGTGGCCACGCCGGCCGACTGGAAGGACGGCGACGACGTGATCATCGGCGGCGCCGTGTCCGACGAGGAGGCCAAGGAGAAGTTCCCCAAGGGGTGGACGGCCAAGAAGCCGTACCTGCGGGTGACACCCCAACCGAACAAGTAGTCCCTCAGGCGGGCACCGCGCCCGCCGTGAGGCCCATGATGCGCACCCAGCCAGCCGGGTCGATGCCGAGGTTCGCGAAGCGGCGGTCGGCCTCCACCCGCTGGTGGGGCGCATCGGGGTCGCCGGTGCGCTCGGCCACCTCGGCCCCCGCCAGCTCCACCACCGCCCGTGCCACCACGTCGCCGGTGGGCGCCACCAGGGAGCGCGCCGAGGCCACGCGCTGGCGGGCATCGTCGGCGTGGCCGGCCTGGGCCGCCTCGAGCCCGGCGGCCACCTCGGCCAGCGCCCGGTCGAGGTAGGTGGCGCCGGCCAGGCCGCGCACCCGGTCGGCCAGGGCGCCGGCGGCGCCGGTGCCGGCCGCCGCCGCGTAGAGCGCCTGGCTCGACACGAGGTTGGGGTTGGCCGGATCGTCGCCCCGCTCGGCCAGGAACGGCGCCGCCTCCGGCAGGTCGCCGGCCTGCAGCCGCAGCAGGCCGAGCACCACGCGGGAGTCGTCGCCGAAGCCCGTGGCCTCCTCGATCTCGCCCACCACCTCTGCGGCGCGCTGGGGCTCCCCCACCTGGATGGCGGTGGCGGCGCGGGTGGCCCGGGTGGCCTGGTCGCTGCCCGGCCAGCGCAGCCCGGTGCCGGCCGCGCCCGACGGCACCGACGCGGCCTGGTCCTCGAGGAGGTCGAACCCCTCCTCCACCCGACCGGCCATGACCATGGCCCGGCCCAGGACGGCGTTGGCCTGGCCGAGGCCGTAGGCGTCGCCGATGGCGGCGAAGGACCGGCGGGCCTCGTCGGCGAGTTCCACCGCCTCCTGGGTCCGACCGGTCCACAGCCGGATGGCCGACGACAGCATGGTCATCATCGCCGTGGCCCAGGGGTCGTTGCGCGAGCGGGCTTCGTGGAGCACCTGCTCGCCGAGCGCCTCGGCCTCGCTGACCCGCCGCTGCTGGAACCGGACCCAGCTCAGCAGGCCCAGGCTCCACGCCAGGCCCCGGCTGTCGATCAGGTCCGAGAAGATCTCCACCGCGGCGTGCACCCGCTCGTCGGCGAGGTCGGCCCGGCCGGTCACGAAGGCGATCCACGCCAGGTTCTGGAGGGCCCACGCCTGGCCGCTGCGGTCACCCACCTGCTCGAACGCGGCGAGGGCCTCGCCCGCCGACGCCTCGGCCTCGCCCATGCGGCCGGCGAAGAGCTCGACGAAGCCGCGCTGGCGGAGCGCCTCGCCCAGCCCGGCGGCGTCGCCGTGGGCCCGGTAGCACTCGGCCGCCTCGGTGAGGGTGGCCACCGCCTGGTCGACCTCGCCCTCCTTCTGCTCCAGGCCACCCCTGATCACCAGCAGTCGGGCGCCCAGGATCGGGTCGTCGAGCCGCTGGATCAGCGCGTGGGCGGCCTCGAGGTCCGCTCGCGCACCGCCCAGGTCCCACGACTCGGCCGACAGCGCAGCTCGGGCCAGGTGCAGGCGGGCTGCCTCGTCGTCGGGCACGGCGCCGTCGACGCCACCCAGGCCGAGGGCCTGGCCGTAGAGGCGGATGGCGGTGGGCAGGGCCTGGTCTCGCGCCGCGCGGCGGGCGGCCTCCACCACCCAGCGGCGGGCGACGTCGGCCAGGCCCGGCGGGAAGGTCTCGGTGGTGCTGCCGGGCCCCAGCTCGCCGGCCAGCGTGACGGCGCAGCCGTAGTGGTGGGCCAGCTGGTCCACCACCCACACGGGCCGGGGCTTGCGGGTGGCCACCGCCTCCTCGAGGTAGCGGGCGATGCCGAGGTGGAGCTTGGCCCGATCGGCCTTGGTGATCGTCTGGTAGGCGACCTCGCGGATCAGGTCGGAGCGGAACGACCAGACGTTGTCCTCCACCTCCATGATCTCGTCGGCGACCAGTTGGGCGAGCGCCGAATCGACGTCGACGCCGCGCTGGAGCTGGTGGCCCATCTCGCGCAGGCCGGCGACGGGGCCCTGCTGGCCGATGACCGACGCGTTTTGGAGCACGGCGCGTGCCACCGGGTCGAGATCGTCCAGCCGGGCGGCCACGAGGCCCCGGAGCGTGTCGGGGAGGGCGGCCACCCGATCGCCGTCGGCCGCCGCGCCGGCACCGGCGCCGTCGAGCAGGCTGACCAGCTCCTCGAGGAAGAAGGGGTTGCCGCCGCTGCGCTCGAGCAGGGCGTCGGCCACCTGGTCGGCCACCGGCTCGCCGACGAGCACCTCGAGCAGGTCGGCCGCCGCCTGGCGGCCCAGCGGATCGAGGTGCAGCACGAGCGTGTTGTGGCGACCGGGACGCGGCGACCAGCGGTCGAGCACGGCGGGACGGGCGGTGGCCACCACCACGATCGAGCGGTGGTGCACGGTGGCGAAGATGTCGTCGACCAGGGTCAGCACGGCGTCGTCGGCCCAG
>JAHBSN010000241.1 GCA_019639095.1 Actinomycetota bacterium | reverse complement strand
TCGGGGAGCTCGGAGAGGCAGCGGAGCACGTCGAGCTCGCGCTCGTGGGTGAGCAGGCCGAGGTCGACCTGGTCGAGGGGTGCCCGCTCGACGCCGCGCTCGGCCGCCACCCGGTTGATGGAGGCGATGCGCGTGTGGGCGTACTGCACGTAGAAGACCGGCGACTCCTTGGACTCGGAGCGGACCTTCTCGAGGTCGATCGTGACGGCCTGGTCGATCGAGGTGAGGAGGGAGAGGAGGCGGGTGGCGTCGGGGCCGATGTCGGCGACGATGTCGTCGAGGTCGACGGCGTTGCCGAGGCGCTTGCCCATCCGGCCGCTGGCCAGCGAGACCATCTGGCCGAGGCGGACCTCGATGCGGTCGCCGTCGATGCCGAGGGCCCGGACGCCGGCCACGAGGCTGGCGACCTGGCCGTGGTGATCGGCGCCCCACACGTTGATGACCCGGTCGAAGCCGCGGATCAGGAACTTGTCGCGGTGGTAGGCGATGTCGCCGGCGAGGTAGGTGTAGTCGCCGTCGGACTTGCGCAGCACCCGGCGCTCGCGAGGGTCGCCGAACGCCTTCGACTCGAACCACAGGGCGCCATCCTCCTCGGTGACCAGGCCCTTCTGGCGGAGGAGCTCGACGGTCTCGGCCACGGCCTCGCTCTCCTCGATGGAGGCCTGGCTGTACCACTCGTCGTAGTGGATGTGGATCGACTCCATGGTGGAGCGGATGCCGTCGAGGATCTCGGCGGCGGCCCACCGGCCGGCCTCGGTGACGTCGTCGGACCCGTCGTAGGTGGCGGCGAGGTCGGCGACGTACTGGCCGGGGTAGCCGTCCTCGGGCACGGGCCGACCGTGGTGGTGGGCCAGCAGGCTGGCGCCGAGCTTGCGGATCTGCCCGCCGGTGTCGTTGACGTAGTACTCGCGGCTGACCTGGTGGCCGGTGCGCTCGAGGATGCGGGCGAGCGCGTCGCCGTAGCTGGCGAACCAGCCGTTGCCGACGTGGATCGGCCCGGTCGGGTTGGCGGAGACGAACTCGAGCTGGACGCGCTCGCCGTGCCCGAGGTCGGGGGCGGCGTAGCGCTCCGTGCCGTCGGCCACCACCTCTCGGAGCACGTCGTGGAGCCAGCTCGGCGCCAAGTGGAAGTTGACGAAGCCGGGACCGGCGAGCTCGACCTGCGTGACGTGTCGGGGCGGGTCGGCGCTCAGGTGGTCGACGAGCTGGGCGGCCAGCTCGCGGGGGTTGCGGCCCGCCTTCTTGGCGGTGGCCAGCGCGGCGTTGGTGCGCCAGTCGCCGCGCTCTCGCCGACCCGGTCGCTCGAGCGACACCTGCTCGGGGAGCGGGTCGACGGCGAGGGCGTGCAGCGCGTCCCGGACGGCGGCGGCGAGGTCATCGCGGATCACAGCAGGAGTCCTTCCCGGACGTGGTGGGTGGCGCATCCTACCGGTGGGCCCCGGGGGGTCTCCCAACGCGATCGGCCCGGACGTACCGGCTTGGGTGGGGGCGGACCACGATCTAGGGTGGCGACCCTGCCCTCGTAGCTCAGGGGATAGAGCATCGCCCTCCGGAGGCGTGTGCGGGCGTTCGAATCGCCCCGAGGGCACCACAGCTGCGCCGGCTCCGTCCTCGGGGCCGGCGTTCGCCGTTCCGAGGCGGGTCGCAAGCGTTCGTGGCCTTGCGGCTCCGGTCGAACCGACCACCTCGCACCCCGCCGTCCCCACCCCCACCCAGGTGTTCGCGGTGCTTGGCGCAGATTCTGCGCAGAATCTGCGCCAAGCATCGGGAGCGCATGGGTGCGGGGCCGGGGTGGTGGGGTGGGCGGCACGCGAGTCGGGCGGACCGGGGACCTCGGTGCGTCCGGACCCGTACATCCTGAGTGTCACTGGCCATCAGCACACTGGACCCGCGTCCCACCCCTGCACCCCTCGGGCGACTCGATGCCACGTCAGGAGACGGCCGGCATCCTCCGCAATCCCTCCTCGCCCCGAGACGAGCAACCGTGGACCACCGACACCCAGACCCCGACGACCCCACGCCGTCGGCGCCCGACGACCTCGGCGAACCGGAACCGGAACCGCAACCACCACCAGCGGTGCGAGGCGGAGGCGGCGTCGCGCAGGCCTTCGCCTCGGTCGACGCCCGCGAGCCGGGCATCCATCGACGAGACCCTCCGGTGGCCGGCAAGCGGCTCAGCCCGAACCGCCGCTTGGCCGGCCTCTCCCGCACCCGCCGGCTGGCCCTCCAGGTCGAGCGCGACCAGGCGCTGCACGAGGTCGACGCCATCGAGGCGGAGATCCTCCAGCTCACCCGCCGTCGCCTCGCCGCCCTGGATCTGGCCGACGGATCTCGCGACGAGCTGTGGCCCGTGGTCCCCGGACAGAAGGGTCGGCGGCCGCCGGCCATCGGCGAGCCCCCGCTTCCGCCGATCCAAGCCGATGCGCGGCCGATCGCCGGTCGGGGCCTCCGCAGCACCGCCCGGGCCATCCTGCGCCGCCACGGTCCGCTGAGCCTCCGAGCCCTGCACGCCCTCCTGCACCACCACGGCTACGCCATCGCCAGCAACCACCCGTCGAAGACGCTGGCCGATGCGATGGGCTACGAGGTCCGTGCCGGTCGGGCGGTGCGCCTCCGTCGGGCCGTCTACGCCCTGGACCCCGACGGCGACACGCCACGTGCGCGTCGGGCCGAGCCTCCGCTCGAGGACCCGTGGGCCGACCACGACCCACCGCAGTGGCGCGGCTACCCGGGCTTCGACGAACCCGCCGACGACATGCCCGCCCACGACGACGGGCCCGCCGACGACGACAGGGCCGCCGACGAGACCGACCCCTCAGCCACAGGTCTTGCCGGGGGGCGGGCTCCCGGGCACGACGCCGACCACCGGGGTGGGCTGGGCGATCACCGGGTCGCCACCAGCCCCGACGGCCGCGTCGGAGGGCGGGATCGTGGTGCTGGTGGTCGTCGTGGTCGTGGTCGTGGTGGTCGGCGGGGCGAACGACGAGAAGTCGGTGCCGAGGAACAGCACCACGGCCCCCGCCGGCAGGGTCGCATCCTCCCTGGCCTCCACGTCGGCGCCGGCCCACGCGGCCACCGTGAGCCCCTCGTAGTCCCGCCCCGACGCGTACCGGACCGTGGAGTGCTCCAGCTGCGGTCGACCGAGCTCGTCGCCGTTGCCGTAGTGCTCCACGGAGAACCCGCGGGCCTCGAGGTCGCGGTACGCCGTGAACGCCACGCCCTGCTTCCCCGTGCTGTTCAGGACCGTGAGCGTGATGTCGCCGGGGTCGACGAGCCGCACCACCGGCACCGTGGTGGTGGTCTCGGGCGCCACATCGGTGGGGCTGTCGGGACCAGTCGCCCGGAACAGCGCCAGGATCGGCTCGGCCGCAGCGCGGTCCACGTCGACCACCGCCGCTCCCCCGCTCGTGGTCCTCGGCGTGTTCGGCAGGGTGAAGCTCTCGAGCGCCGCCGAGTCGAACGAGGAGAACTGCCGACCCATCGCCACGAGCTCGCCCACCGAGAGCTGGTCGTCGAGGGTCACGCTCGAGGTGCCCACGTCCACGAGGCGCTTCAGGGTCAGCGGGTTCGACACCCCCTTCGCCTTGGCCCGGTCGATCACCCGGCGCAGGAACAGCTGCTGGCGAGAGATCCGCCCCAGGTCGCCGGTGCCGTCGGAGCGGAACCGCCCGTCGTCGTCGTACTGGAGGTGGCGGGCTCGGGCGAAGGCCAGCGCGTTGCGGCCGTCGAGGGTGATGCACCCCGGATGGTCGACGGCGAGCCCCGTGTTGCGGTCCCGCATGGCCCGGTCGAACCACAGCGGCACGCCGTCGATCGCGTTCACCACCTGCTCGAACCCCTTGAAGTCGACCTCGACGTAGTGGTTGATCGGGATGTCGAGCTCCTGGCGCAGCGTGTCCACCAGCTCCTGCGGGCCGGCGGCGTAGGCCGCGTTGAGGCGACCCTGCTTGCCCGTGCCCGCCTGGGTCACCCAGAGGTCTCGGGGGAACGACAGGACCTTGGCGGCGGTGGAGCGGGGGTCCACCCGCACCACCATGATCGTGTCGGCCAGCGGGGCGTGGTCATCCGACGCCCGGGGATCGAGCGGGTCACCTCCGGACCGGCTGTCGGACCCGACGATCAGGTAGTTGGCGGCACCGCCCGCCACCAGCTCGTCGAGCGACACCTCGGTCCGGTCGATCTGGTTGTACTTCCACGCGCCCCAGGCCACCACGCTCGCCGCCACCAGGGCGGCCACCGAGAACACGACCCCGGCGGCGAGCAGCAACCGCTGGGGCCAGCTGCGACGGCGCCGGGCGGGCGTCGAGGGGGGCGCCGCCGGGACGTTCACGAGCGGCTGGGGGTCGGACATGACCGGACCACGCTACCGGCGCCCGGTGGGCGAGCCACGTCAGCTCGACGCGGCGGGCGCCTTCGGCTCGCGGGGCAGGCCCAGGAACTTCTCGCCGACGATGTTGCGCTGGATCTCGGCGGTCCCGCCCCAGATCGTCTCGGACCGGGAGAAGAAGAAGGCCGACATCATCGGGCTCGGCTTGTACGTGTCGCGGCCCTTGGCCCGCATCACCGCGGGCCACGAGCCCGACGGGGGCGCCGTGTCGATCAGCATCGACGCCGGGCCGAAGATGTCGAGCGCCAGCTCCATGGCGTCGCGGTGCATCTCGGACCAGAACATCTTGTTGGTGAGGCCGAGCGACACCACGCCCATGTCCTTGGTCTTGTTGAGCGTCTGGGTGAGGCTGCGAAGGCCGTTGATGCGCAGGATCTGGATCTTCGTGTAGTAGCGCATCAGCCCCTGTCGCACCGTGGGGTCGTCGATGACGCCACGCTCACGGGCCATCGCGACCATTCGCCGGTACTCCTCCTCGAATCGACGATGGCCGGTCGTGGCCGACATGCCCCGCTCGAAGCCCAAGGTGTCGTTGGCGACCTTCCAGCCGTTGTTGACGCCGCCGACCACGTTGTCGATCGGGCAGCGGGCATCGGTGAAGAACACCTCGTTGAACTCGGCGGTGCCGTCGGGCTGCACGATGCCGCGCACCTCGATGCCGGGCTGGTCCATCGGGACGAGCAGGTACGAGATGCCGGCCTGCTTCTTGACGTCGGGGTCGGTGCGGGCGAGCACGAAGCAGTAGTCGGCGAACTGCGCCTGGGTGGTCCACACCTTCTGGCCGTTGATGACCCACTCGTCGCCGTCCTGGACCGCGGTGGTCTTCAGCGACGCGAGGTCAGAGCCAGAGTCAGGCTCGGAGAAGCCCTGGCACCAGCGCTCGCTGCCGTTGATCATGCCGGGCAGGAATCGCTCGCGGATCTCCTCGCCGGCGTGCGCGCTGAATCCCACCACCAGGTAGCCCAGGCTGGGCCGGGCCGGGGCGCCCGCCTTGGCGATCTCCTCGTCGACGATCACGTCGTACACCGGCGGGAGACCCTGACCGCCATACTGTTTCGGCCACGACGTGCCGAAGAAGCCGGCGGCATACAGCGCCCGATGCCAGTCCCCCGCCTTGGCCCAGTAGGCGTCACCCGACGTCGGGAACTTGCCCTTCTGCTCGGTCAGCCAGCCGCGCAACCGGTCCCGGAAGGCGGCCTCCTCCACGGAGTCACGAAAGTCCAATGCTCAACTCCTTCAAATCCTTCAAGGTCACCGGCCACGTCTCGGTGGCGGCCAGCACCCGGCGCAGATAGATGTGCGCCAGGCACTCCCAGGTGTTACCGATGCCGCCGTGGACCTGGATCGACGTCTCACACACCGTCAAGGCGGCACGCGCGCAGTAGATCTTGGCCACCCGGGCGGCTTCGACGGCGTGTGGGCCGGGCAGTTCGTCCACGGCCCACGCCGCATGCCGCAGCACGCTGATCGAACCCTCAATGAGCGCCAGACCTTCGGCGAGAAGATGGGCGACCGCCTGGTACGACCCGATCGGAGCGCCGTACTGCTCGCGGACCTTGGCGTACTCGGTGGCCAGCGCGTGGGTGCCGCGGGCCGCGCCCACCAGTTCCGCACAGGTGATCGTCAGGGCGAGCGCGTACCACCGCTCGGCCTCTTCCTCACCCAGTTCGGCGAGCTCGGGCGGTGACTCGACCGCTCCGGCAAGGCTTCCGGTGAGGTCGACCGACGCGTGGCCGGACGCTGCAGGCCGCACCGTGCGGCCGACCAACCGGGAGAGGTCGTCG
>JAHBSN010000240.1 GCA_019639095.1 Actinomycetota bacterium | reverse complement strand
CACGCCACGAGCGCCTGGTGGAGGAGGAGGTCGCCGAGCGGGGGCGGGTCGCCGCCGTCGAGCACGAGGTCGCCCACGAACGGCCCGAGCCGAGTGGCGAGCCGCTCGCCCGGGACCGAAAGCGCCACGCCCCCACCCGTGCCGTCGAGCGCGCCCACCCGCCACCCGTCGAACAGGTCGGCGTGGTCGACGCGGGCCACGGTGGCGGGCACGGCGGCGGTGGGTCGGCCGTCGGCGTCGCGCACGAGTGCGGCGGCGAGCGGGTGCGGCAGGGCCACCCGCCCCGCGGCCTCGCAGATCGCGGCCGCAGCGGCGAGCGAGATCGGGTCATCGCGGGGATCGAGGTCGCCCACGCCGAGCTCGGCCAGCACCGGCGCCACCTCGGCCGACCGCACCCCCGGGTCGACCTCGGCGCGCCGGGCCAGCTCCACCCCGCCGAGCGCGGCGAACGCCTTGGTGGCCGCCTCGGCCAGCTCCACCGCCTCGTCGGGCAGCAGCGGGTTCACACCGGCTCCCCGCGCAGCAGGGCCTTGGCCACGATCATCCGCTGCACCTCGATGGTGCCGCTGGCGACGGTGGCCGCCTGGGCGTAGCGCCAGTGGTCCTCCACCGCGCCGTGCAGCGGCGCGTCGAACCCGGCCTCGAGGCTGCGGTGGTCGGTGGCGGAGAACAGGACCTCGCCAACCGCCTGGTCGCACTGGGTGACGGCGATGCGGGCCGCCGAGGCGATCACGTCGGGCACCCCGCCGCTCTCCTGGGCGTGCACGGTGCGGTAGGCGAGGAGGCGCGCCACCCGCACCTGCACGAGCGCCCGAGCCCACGCCGCGTGCAGCGACGACGGCAGGTCGTCCCAGTGCGGGGCCAGCTCGGCGCCGAGCGCCGACAGCAGCCGCTCGCAACGGGCGTACCGCGCGATGCCCACCCGCTCGTGGGCGAGCGCCGTCTTGATGACCGACCAGCCGCCTCCGATCTCGCCGAGCACGGCGTCGGGCCCGGCGGCCACGTCGTCGAAGAACACCTCGTTGAGGTGGTGGTAGCCGAGCATCGAACGGATGGGGCGGACCTCGATCCCCGGCGCGTCCATCGGCACCAGGAACATCGTGATGCCCTCGTGGCGCTCGCCGCCGCCCACCCGCGCCGCGATGATGCACCACTGCGCCATGCCGGCGTACGAGGTCCAGATCTTCTGGCCGGTGATGCGCCAGCCGTCGCCGTCGGGCTCGGCCTTCGTGCGCAGGGCGGCCAGGTCCGAGCCGGCCTCGGGCTCGCTGAACCCCTGGCACCAGATCACCTCGCCGGCGGCGATGGGCGGCAGGTGCTGGGCCTTCTGCTCGGGCGAGCCGTAGGCCATGATTGCCGGCCCCACCCAGTTGAGGCCCATGTACTGCGCGCCGCGGGGCTCGTGGTGGGCCCACATCTCCTCGCGCACCACGGTCTGGTCCCACAGCGAGCCGCCCCCGCCGCCGAACTCGACCGGCCACGACAGCGTGAGCAGCCCCTCGGCGGCGAGCAGCCGGCAGAACGCCTGGGTCACGTCGAGGTCGGCCGGATCGTTCGTGAACGCGCCGAGGAAGCCCTCGGGGAGGTGCTGGGCGATGAGCTCGCGCAGGCGGGTGCGGAGCGCGCTCGCGTCCTCGCCCAGATCGAAGTCCATGCCGCGCTCCTCCAATACCTGACGCCAACGTTAGTCGCGTTCCTTCGCTACCGTCCCCGGCCATGGGCGACCTGCCGACGTCGGTGGCACGCGTGCTGGACGCACCCCTCGCCACCCGTCCGGACCACGAGGCGCTGGTCACCCGATCGGCCCGGCTCACCTACGCCGAGCTCGACCGCCTCGCCCACCGCGCCGCCTTCGCGCTGGCGTCGCTGGGGGTGTCGCCGGGCGACCGCGTGGGCGCGTCGCTGCCCAACGAGGCCGACGTGGTGGTGGCGTTCCACGGTGCCATGCGGCTGGGCGCGATCTGGGTGGGCGTGAACCGGGCCCTCGCCCCGCCAGAGAAGCGGTACCTGCTCGACGACTGCGGCGCCACGCTGCTGCTCACCGACGACGAGGTGGGCGACGTGGGCGTGCGGGTGGCCGACCTGGCCACCTGGCGCGCCGCAGTGGACGCCGCGCCCGACGGCGCCTGGACCGGCCCCGATCCCGATCCGCTCGCCCCAGCCGGGCTCGCCTACACGAGCGGCACCACCGGCCACCCCAAGGGCGCGGTGCACAGCCAGCGCAACCTGCTCGTGCCCGGCCACGTGCTGGTGGCCGAGCGGGGCTACGGGCCCGGCCTGCGCAAGGGCGACTGCTTCCCGTTCACCATCCTCAACATGGCGGTGCTCACCACGCTGCTCGTGTCGCAGGCTGGCGGCACCTCGATCGTGATGGACCGCATCGACGCCGAGGGCGTGGCCGAGTGGATCCGCACCGAGCGCATCACCACCTGGAACGGCCCGCCGGCGCTGCTGCACAGCCTGGCCACCATGGACTCGATCGACCCGCACGACCTGCTCAGCCTGGACGAGGTCTGGACCGGCGGCGCCGACTGCCCCGAGGCCATCCGCTCCGCCTTCGCCGCCAAGTTCGGCCTGCCGGTGCTGGCCACCTACGGGCTGAGCGAGGCGCCCACCGTGGTGGCGATCGACGCGGTGGACGGCGCCGACCACCGCGAGGGCGCGTCGGGCCGACCGCTCCCCCACCTGCGCGTGCGGATCCTGGGCGACGACGGCGCCGAGCAGCCGCCGAACGAGACCGGCCAGATCGCCCTCTCCGCCGCCGACGACCGCTACCGCCCGATGCTCGGCTACTGGGAGCGCCCCGACGCCACCGCCGCCGCGCTCGTGGACGGCGAGCTGCGCACCGGCGACGTCGGCTTCCTGGACGACGACGGCTTCCTCCACGTGCGCGACCGGCTGAGCCTGCTCATCATCCGCGGCGGCGCCAACGTGTACCCCGCCGAGGTGGAGCGGGTGTTCGCCACGTTCCCCGGCGTGGCGGCCAGCGCCGTGGTGGGCGTGCCCGACGAGCGCCTCGGGGAGCGGGTCGCCGCCCTGGTGGAGCCGGCCGCCGGCGTCGAGCTCGACCTCGATGCGCTCCGCGAGCACCTCACGGCGAACCTGGCCAAGTACAAGGTGCCCGAGCGGATCGTGGTGATGGACGCCTTCCCCCGCAACGCCATGGGCAAGATCGTCCGCACCGAGCTGCCAGCGCTACTCGACCGGCCCGGCTGAGCTCGTCAGGTGGCGCGCAGGGTGCCGCCGTCGACCTCGAGGGTGGCGCCCGTGATCCAGCTCGCCGCATCGCTGGCCAGGAACGCGACTGCGGCGGCCACCTCGCCGGGCTCGCCGAAGCGGCCGGCGGCCACGCGGTGGCGGGCGAGCTGCTTGGCCATCACGTCGTCGAGCGAGGCGCCGGTGCGCTCGGCGGTGGCCTCGGCGTTGGCCGCCACCAGCTCGGTGCGGGTGATGCCGGGCACCACGCAGGAGCTGAGCACGCCGTCGGCCGCGTGGGCCTGAGACAACGATGTCGACCAGTTGAGCAGCGCCGCCTTGGCCGCCGAGTACGGGGCGAAGAGCGGGTCGGGCTCGCGGCCGCTCACCGAGGCGACGTGGACCAGCCGGCCCCAGCCGGCCGCCACCATCGAGGGCACGCAGGCGGCGGCGAGGCGAACCGCGCTGTGGAAGTTGAGCTCGAACGCCCGGTGCCAGTGGTCGTCGGTGAGGGCGTCGAACGCCACCGGCTCGGCGCCTCCGGCGTTGTTCACCAGCACGTCGACCCGGCCGAAGCGCTCGAGGCAGGCGGCCACGATGTGCTCGGCCGACGCCGGGTCGGTCACATCCGCGGCGAACGGCTCGCCCGGGCCGTCGCCCGGCGTGCGGGACACGGCCAGCACCGAGGCGCCCTCGGCCACCAGCCGCTCGGCCACCGCCCGCCCGATCCCCCGGCTGGCGCCGGTGACGATGGCGGCTCGCCCGCCCAGTCCCAGGTCCATCGCCGGGAACGTAGCCCGGCGCTACTGGGTGCGGCCGAGGCGACGGGCCGCCTCGGGCACGTAGAGCTCCGGCGCGAACGGGCCGTCGTCCACCGACGACAGCTGCACCTCGAGCAGGCGGACGTTGGACGGCAGCGAGTCGAGCCACACCACGGCCTCGCCCACCTCAGCCACCCCGAGCGTGCGCATCGGGAAGCGCACGTCGTCGAGCATCGGCGTCTCCACCGGGCCGACGGTGAGCACGTGCACGGCGATCCCGTCCCGCTCGACCTCGCCGGCCAGCGCGGCGGCGAAGGCGTTGAGCCCGGCCTTCGACGCCGAGTACGCCGACCGTCCCGGCTGGGGCGCGTGCGACGAGCTCGAGGACACGAACACGAGCCGGCCGCCCGGCCCCATCGAGGCGAGGGCGGCGTGGGCCACCACGTAGGCCGACGTGAGGTTGGTGCGCAGGATCCGCTCGAACTCGTCCAGCCGCTCCTTGCGGACGAACGTGCCGCCCATGGTCCCGGCGGCGTGGACCACGAGGTCGACCCGACCGGTGGGCTCGGCGGCCGCCGCCACCACGGCGGCGAACGACTCGGGGTCGGCCACGTCGCCCGCCGCCCAGCGGGCGCCGACGGACTCGGCCGCCTCGCGCAGCGGGCCCTCCCGGCGGGCGACGAGCACCACGTCGTGGCCGGCGGCCGCGAGCTGGCGCGCCGCCTCGAGCCCGATCCCGCTGCTGCCCCCGGTGATGATCGCTACCCTGCGCTCGGCCACGAGGGGGAACATAACGGTGTACGAGCAACCGGGGATCGACGTTCGAGCCGACGGCGCGGTCCGCATCGTCACGCTGAACCAGCCCGACACCCTCAACGCGTTCACCGAGGACCTGCACGAGCAGTTCGTGTCGCTCTGGGCCGACGTCGAGGCCGACGAGGACTGCCGGGCCGTGGTGCTCACCGGCGCCGGTCGCACCTTCAGCGCGGGCGGCAGCTACGACGACTTCGAGGGCCGCCGCGTCGACCCCGCCCGCCGCCGTCGCAGCCTGCGCCTGGCCCGGCGCCTGTTCGACGAGATGATCGAGGTGGCGGTGCCCGTGGTGGCCGCCGTCAACGGCCCGGCCGTGGGGCTCGGCGCCACCGTCACGACGCTCTGCGACATCGTGTTCATGGCCGAGGGCGCGTTCCTGGCCGACACCCACGTGTCGGTGGCGCTCGTGGCCGGCGACGGCGGCGCCGTCACCTGGCCCGCCCACACCTCGCTGCTGCGGGCCAAGCAGTACCTGCTCACCGGCGACCGCCTCAGCGCCGCCGAAGCCGTGGAGCTCGGCCTCGCCAACTTCGTGGTCCCGCCCGACCAGCTGCTCGCGGAGGCCACCGCCCTCGCCCAGCAACTCGCCGCCCAGCCCCCGCAGGCCGTGCAGGAGACCAAGGCCATCCTCAACCAGCACCTCCGCGCCAACGCCATCCGCTCCCTCGGCTACGGCCTAGCAACCGAGTCGAGCTCCCACGACACCCCCGAGTACGCCGCCTGGTCCGAGAAGCTGCGGCCGGAGAGCTGACGGACAGGCGGAACGACGATGGTCCGGGTGCCACAGCCCCAGGGCTCCTGGTCCGGAGCGGCGGCGCGCTATCGCTACGCCTACACAAGCATCCGCGAGTCAGGTCCCGCCCCCTGTGAGACTTCACTACCGGTTCTGGCAGGACCGGCTCTAACCGTTAACCTCCGTCGGCAGCGGAAGGACGGATGGCGCTATGACCGAGTTGGGCGACGTAATTGCGAGGTGCGAAGCGGCGGCGGGGTCCGTGCTCGATCTCGGAGACCTGTCGCTCGGCCGGTTCGCTCATGCCAACAACGTCGCTCTGACTGCAATCGCATGGTGGCTGCTGTCCACCGGCAACCCCCCGTCAGAGGTTCGCTGCGTCACGAGGATCCAGCAGACCCTTCTGCAGCGAACAGGAATCACCGAGGCATGCAGAGTGCGCCAGATTCCGGTGCGGGTTCCTTCAGATCCATCGGCCGCTGCAGGATCCATGACTGGCATCGATTGGTCCAATCTAAACATGCCTCGCCCGAGGAATGCTGCCCAGATTGCCAATCTTTGCGATCCATTGAATCGACCGCCCGAGCCAGATGAACACGGCCGCCGCTACCACTGGATCCAGCCCCTTATCGGCAAGCAGGACCGCATGGACCGCCGCGACCGCGATCTCGCCTTGGAGTTGCCAGGGTCTCGTGGACACCTGATTCTGG
>JAHBSN010000024.1 GCA_019639095.1 Actinomycetota bacterium | reverse complement strand
GGTACAGTCGCCGGTCGCCTGCGGCCGACCGGCCGCCGACCACAGGAGCAGCAGCCATGGGCACCGAGCACGTGCTGGCCATCGACCTGGGCACCGGCGGCCCGAAGGCGGCGCTCGTCGACACCGACGGCCACATCACCGCCAGCGAGTTCGAGCCGACCCCGATCGAGCTGCTGGGCGACGGTGGCGCCGAGCAGGACCCCGACGGCTGGTGGGCCGCCATCACCGCCGCCGTCCACCGGCTCCTGGGTGGGGGTCACGTGGCGGTCGACGACGTCGTGGCCGTGTCGGTCACGAGCCAGTGGTCGGGCACCGTGGCGGTGGACGCCGAGGGCCGCCACCTCTACCCCGCCGTGATCTGGATGGACTCGCGGGGCGCCGAGCACATCGAGGCCGTGGTCACCGGCAAGGTCAACGTGGCCGGCTACGAGCCGCGCCGCCTGCGCCACTGGATCTCGCGCACCGGCGGCATCCCGAGCCACTCGGGCAAGGACCCCGTGGCCCACATCCTCTGGCTGCGCCACGAGCGCCCCGACGTGTACCGCGCCGCCCACGCCTTCCTCGAGCCGTGCGACTACCTCAACGCCCGCCTCACGGGGCGCCAGGTGGCGTCCTACGACTCGATCGTGGCCCACTGGCTCACCGACAACCGGGACCTCTCGGCGGTGCGCTACGACCCGCAGCTGCTCGAGTGGTGCGGGCTCGCCGAGCGCCAGCTGCCCCCGCTGGTGCCGTCGGCCACGGTGGTGGGCGAGGTGCTGCCCGCCGTGGCCGCCGACTGGGGCCTGGCGCCGGGCACCAAGGTGGTCACCGCCACGGGCGACGTGCACTCGGCGGTGGTCGGTTCGGGGGCGCTGGGCGACTTCGAGGGCCACCTGTACATGGGCACCTCCTCGTGGTTGTCGTGCCACCTGCCCACCAAGCGCACCGACCTGCTCCACAACCAGGCCGCCCTCCCCTCCGCGGTGCCGGGCCGCTACTTCCTGGCCAACGAGCACGAGGTGGGCGGCGGCGCCCTGCTGTGGCTGCGAGACCAGGCGCAGATGGTGGCCGACGTGCACGAGGCCAACGCCCTGGCCGCCCAGTCGCCCCCGGGCAGCAACCGGGTGATCTTCACGCCGTGGCTGAACGGCGAGCGCACGCCCGTGGACGACCACACCATCCGCGGCGGCTGGGACAACCTGTCGCTCACCACCACCCGGGCCGACCTCGTCCGCTCCGTCTTCGAGGGCGTCGCCTTCAACAGCCGCTGGCTGCTCGACACGGTCGAGAGCTTCGTGAAGCGGCCCCTCGACGGGCTCAACTTCATCGGCGGCGGGGCCCAGTCCGACCTCTGGTGCCAGATGCACGCCGACGTGTGCGACCGCGCCATCCGCCGGGTGGCCGAGCCCCAGCACGCCAACTCCCGCGGCGCCGCCTTCGTGGCGTGGCTCGCCCTGGGCCGACGGACCCTGGACGAGCTGAACCGGGCGGTCACGATCGACGAGGTGTTCCACCCCGACCCCACCGCCCGGGCCGCCTACGCCCCGCTCTACAAGGAGTTCACGAAGCTCTACAAGGCCCACAAGCCGATCCACGCCCGGCTCAACGGCTGATCGCCGCACCGCCCGATGGCCGCACCCTCGTTCCGCCCCGACCTCCAGCTGGCCGACCGCGTCCTCGACCTCTCGCGCCCGGTGCTGATGGGCGTCGTGAACGCCAACCCCGACTCGTTCTCCGACCCCGGGCACCGCCCGCTCGAGGCCCAGCTCGAACAGGTCCACGCACTGGTGGCCGACGGCGCCGGCGTGATCGACGTGGGCGGCCAGTCGGGCATCACCAACGTGCCCGAGGTGGACCCGTCCGAGGAGGTCGACCGGGTGCTGCCCCTCGTGGAGGCGATCGTGGCCGACCTGCCGCACGTGGTGATCTCGGTCGACACCTACAAGCCGGCGGTGGTGCGGGCGGTGCTCGAGGCCGGGGCCCACATCGTCAACGACGTGAGCGGGCTGCGTGCCCCCGAGCTGGCACCCCTGGTTGCCGCCCACCGCGCCGGCCTGGTGGTGATGCACACCGCGGCGCCTCCCAAGACGCGGCTCCAGGACACCGACCTGTACGGCGACGTGGTGGCCGACGTGCGGGACTTCCTCGCCGCCAAGGTGGCCGAGGCGGTGGCGGCCGGGGTCGACGAGCGGTCGATCCTCGTGGATCCGGGTCCCGACTTCACCAAGACCCCCGCCCAGACCGTGGCCGTGCTGCGCGGCCTGGCCCAGCTCGATCCCGCCGGCCTCCCCGCCCTGCTCGCGCTCAGCCGCAAGGACTTCATCGGCGCCCTCACCCACACGCGACCCAAGGAGCGCCTGGCCGGCACGCTGGCGGCCATCGCCGCGGTGGGGAGCGGGTCGGGGGTGGTGCTGCGGGTGCACGACGTGGGCGAGGTGCGCCGGTTCCTCACGGTGCTCGACGTGCTGTCGTCGGAGGCGCCGGTGGACCCCGAGCTGCGCCTGGCCGACGAGCTGCGCTGGGCCGCCGGCCGCCCCGACGGCACCACGGCGGTCTGAGCCGGCTCGCCACCGGCCAGTAGCGTTCGGGCCGTGCCCGACCCCGCTGTCGACCCCGTGCTCGCCCGGCGAGCCGCCATCGCCCGGCTCGTGGCGGCGGGCCAGCGGGTGGGGTACGCGCTGTTCGGCCTGGCCATGGTCCTGTTCTTCGTGGGCCTGGTGACCGGTTACACCCAGCTCCTCACCAACGCCATCGTGGGCTGCCTGCTGGCGGGCTCGCTGATCCTGGCCCCGTCGATCGTGTTCGGCTACGCCGTGAAGGCCGCCGAGCGCGAGGAGCAGGGGCTCGGCAGCGGGCACTGACCCGGTCGTCGCCGCCGGCCGACGAGGACGCCCGGCACTTGACCGCCCGGTCAAGGTAGGGTCGGCCGCGTTGCTCCGGCCCACCCCCCGACACCCCCTCCAGGAGAGCTCATGAAGGCAGCAGTGCTGACCGGCGTCGACACGCCGCTCGAGACCCGCGACGACATCGAGATCGCCGCGCCCGGCCCCGGCGAGGTCCGCATCAAGGTGGTGGCGTCGGGCGTCTGCCACTCGGACCTGTCGGTCCAGAACGGCACGATCCCGCTGCCCACCCCGATCGTGCTGGGCCACGAGGGCGCCGGCATCGTGGAGGAGCTGGGCGAGGGCGTGACCTCGGTGGCGGTGGGCGACCACGTGGTGCTGTCGTTCGTGCCGGCGTGCGGCGAGTGCTACCAGTGCCGCCACGACCAGGCCTACATCTGCGAGAAGGCGGCGGCGCAGGCCGCCGGCGGCCTGCTCGACATGACCACCCGCCTCACGAGCGGCGGCGCGCCGCTGCACCAGATGGCGTGCCTCGGCACCTACGGCAACCACGCGATCGTGCCCGAGATCTCGATGGTGAAGATCCCCGACGACGTGCCGCTCGACGTGGCCGCCCTCATCGGCTGCGGCGTGCTCACCGGCGTGGGCGCCGCGCTCAACACCGCGAGCATCCGGCCCGGCGACACCGTGGCCGTGATCGGCTGCGGCGGCGTGGGGCTCAACGTGATCCAGGGCGCCCGCATCGCCGGCGCCGGCAAGATCATCGCCATCGACATGTTCGACTCGAAGCTCGAGATGGCGAAGGAGTTCGGCGCCACGGACACCATCAACGCCGGCGAGGGCGACCCCGTGGGCGCGGTGTTCGCCCTCAACGAGGGCCGCGGCGCCGACGTGGCGTTCGAGGTGATCGGCCTGCAGGCCACCATCGAGCAGGCCATCAACACCGCCCGGGCCGGGGGCGAGGTGGTCCTGGTGGGCGTGCCGCGCATGGACGTGAACCTCACGCTCAACGCCGCCTTCACGTTCCTGTACCTGCCCAAGACCATCAAGGGCTGCTGGTACGGGTCGTCCAACGTGCGCACCGACGTCCCGAAGCTGCTCGAGCTCTGGAAGAGCGGCGAGCTGAAGCTGAAGGAGCTGATCTCGAAGGAGATCTCGGTCGACCAGGTGAACGAGGCCTTCGCCGACATGCAGGCCGGCACCGTGGCCCGCTCGGTGATCGTGCACCAGCACTGATCCCCTCCGTCGGCCGCCCGGTCCCGGCTCGGGGCCGGGCAGGCCGGAGAAATACCCTGGCGGGCGGACCATGACCGACACCGCCGACCGCCCGACCTCGCTGCGCCTGCCCGCCGCCGAGCGCCGCCGCCAGCTGCTCGACGTGGCGCGCCACGCGTTCGCCGAGCGCGGCTACCACGACACGTCGATGAACGACGTGGCCGAGGCGGCCGGGGTCACCAAGCCGGTGCTGTACCAGCACTTCGCGTCGAAGAAGGCGCTCTACCAGGAGCTGGTGGACGACCTCGGCGCCGGGCTGGAGGGTGCGATCGTGGCCGCCGTGGCCGAGGCCGACGGGCCCCGCCAGCAGGTGGAGGCCGGGTTCCGGGCGTACTTCCGCTGGGCCATCAACGAGGGTGCGGCGTTCCGGGTGCTCTTCGCCGACCGCAACCGGACCGACCGCGAGCTGGCCGCGGCGGTGGCCAAGGTGGAGTCGATGGTGGCCGACCGGGTGGCGTCGCTGATCCTGGTCGAGGGCCTGAGCGACGACGAGCGCCACGTGCTGGCCTACGGCGTGGTGGGCCTCGCCGAGTCCACGAGCCGCCACTGGCTGCGCCTCGGCCTCGGCCCGGGGGCCGACGCCGACGAGTTCGCCGACATGGTGGCCCAGCTGGCCTGGTCGGGGCTGCGGGGCGTCAACCGCTCGTCGTAGCACGACTCGTCGGGGAGCCCGGGATCGGCGCGTGGCGGTCGGCACCCCATCGGCCCCCGGTCACCTCACCCGCCCGATGTCACCTTGACGGGTGCCGGACCGAGGCGGAGGGTGGCAGACGAGGGCGGTGCGGGATCGCCCCGACAGGGGAGCAAGGGGAACCACATGTATCTCTTCACGAGACAGACGCGCCTGCTCGGCGGGCACGGGTCGGCCGGCCTCGAGTGGGCCGGCCAGGTCTGCGGTGCCGTCCAGGACGTGACCGGCCACGAGGTCCAGCTCTGGGCATCGGTGTACTCGCCCGGCTTCGGGACGGTGTCGTGGACCGCCTGGGTGGAGGACCTCGCCCAGCTGGAGTCGATCGGCGACCAGCTGAGCGCCGATGCCGGCTACGCGGCGCTGGTGGACAAGGGGGCGGCCTACGGCGACGGCGTCGTCGACGATGCGCTGATGCTGCCGCTGCACGGGGCGCCCGACGCTGCGACGGAGGTCACCTACGTCAGCACGGTCTCGGCCGTGGTGACCGGGGGCGACGTGGCCCGATCGATGGCCGCCGGCATCGCCATCGCCGAGCAGGCCGAGAAGGCCACGGGCCTCACCACGATGTTCGTGCAGGCCCTCACCGGGCCCTACGGCTCCGTCGGGTGGCTGAGCGGGTACGCCGACATCGCTGCCGTGCAGGCGGCGCAGGAGGCGCTCGCCGCCGACCCGGGCTGGCCGGCCGTCGTCGACGCCAGCGACGGCTGCTTCGCGGCCGACCCGGCCAGCACCCAGCAGCGCCTCTGGCGGCGGTTGGTCTAGGAGGGGCGGGAGGCGGAGCGACGGGCGACGCCCGGGCCTCGGTCCGGGCGTCGTCCGTGGCTGTCGGTCGGCGCCAGCGGGCACGATGGTGCCCATGACGACCCCCGCCGCCGCCCTGCGCGACCTCGCCGACCGCTACTGGGAGGCCCGGCTCGAGGCCAGCCCGCTGTTCGCCACGTTCCTCGGCGACCACCGCTACGACGACCGGGTGGACGACCTGTCCGAGGCGGGCGAGGCCGATCAGCGGGCGCGCTGGGTGGCCCTGCTCGGCGAGGCCCGGGCACTCGACGCGTCGGGCCTCGACGAGACCGACGCCGTCACGCTGGGCCTGCTCGTCCAGGAACTCGAGGACAACGTGGCCGGGATCGACACCCGGCTCGCCGAGCTGGCGTCGGACCAGATGCAGGGCGTCCACGCCGGCCTGCTCACGATGGCGGGACAGCTGCGCGCCGCCGAGCCCGAGCACGCCGCCATGGCGGTGCTGCGGGTGCAGCGCCTCGGCACCATGCTCGACCAGGCGGTGGAGCGGTTCCGGGCCGGCCTCGCCGCCGGACGCACCCCGGCACGGATCTGCGTGTCCCGGTCGCTGAACCAGGTCGACGGCTACCTCGCCTCGCCCGTGGAGCACGACCCGTTCGCCAACGTGGCCGGCCCCGCCGACTGGGACGGAGAGGCGGCGTGGCGCGAGGAGCTCGCGACGGCGGTGGCCGACCACCTGCGGCCCGCCTTCGCCCGCTACCGCGCCGTGCTGGCCGACGAGCTGCTGCCGGTGGCTCGCGACGACGACCACCCCGGGCTGCACTGGCTCGACGACGGTCCCGAGCTGTACCGCACGCTGATCCGCCTCCACACCGGCCTCGAGCTCACGGCCGAGGAGCTGCACGAGATCGGGCGCCACGAGGTGCTCGAGGTGCTCCCCGAGCAGTTCCGCGAGGTCGGCCTCCGGGCGTTCGGCACCGACGACCTGGGCGAGATCTTCCGGCGCCTGCTGGAGGACCCCGACCTCCGCTACCGCGACGCCGACGAGATCCTCGCCCACGCCACGCACTGCCTGGAGGCCGCCACCTCGGCAATGGGCGAGTACTTCGGGATCCTGCCCGAGGCACCGTGCGTGCTCACGCCCATCCCCGACTACCTGGCCGCCGACGCCCCGGCCGCGTACTACACGCCCCCGGCGCCCGACGGCAGCCGACCCGGCGAGTACCACGTCAACCTCCACTCGCCCACCACCACCGGCCGGGCCGAGACGGCCTCGATCGCGTTCCACGAGGCGATCCCGGGGCACCACCTGCAGCTGGCGATCGCCGCCGAGCGCGCCGACCTGCCCGCGTTCCGCCGGCTGTCGTGGGGTCACACCGCGTACGTGGAGGGGTGGGCCCTCTACACCGAGCGGCTGGCCGAGGAGATGGGGTTGTACGAGAGCGACCTCGACCGCCTGGGGATGCTGGCGTCAGACGCCTGGCGGGCGTGCCGGCTCGTGGTGGACACCGGGCTGCACGCCATGGGGTGGAGCCGCCAGCAGGCGATCGACTTCATGGTGGCCAACGCCCCGGTCGGGCGGAACGAGATCGAGACCGAGGTCGACCGCTACATCGGGATGCCGGGCCAGGCGCTCGCCTACAAGGTGGGTCAGCGGGAGATCCTGCGCCTGCGAGCCGACGCCGAGGCCCGTCTCGGCGAGCAGTTCTCGCTGCCCGAGTTCCACGACGTGGTGCTCGACGCGGCCACGGTGAGCCTGCCCGTGCTGGCCGCCCGGGTGGAGGCCTGGTCCGGCCCATGACCCTCGCCCGACGAGGTCGGCGAGGAATCTGCGCAGATTCCTCGCCGGTTGACGTAACTCCGCGACGAATCGCCGGCGATTCCTCGCCGACGCTCCGGAAGCGGCGCGCAGGGGCGCTGACCTGGGGCTTGGTCGCGGTGACCACGGTCGTGGCGGCTACGACCGTGCGCAGCCCGACCGCCGACGCCTTCCCGCCGAATCGCCCGACCCGTGTCCTGGCCCTCGGCGACAGCGTGATGGAGGGCGCCGCCCGCGCCATCCCCGCCGCCCTCCCCGGCCGGGAGGTGGTGGTGGACACCCAGGTCTCGCGCAGCACCGGCGCCACCGCGGCGGCCGCTGCCGGCCACGGCTCCGACTGGGACGTGGTGGTCATCCTGATCGGCCACAACGACGGCGCCTCCGCCGGCGTCTACCAGCCGCCCTACCGCCGCATGCTCGACCAGTTCGCCGGCGTGCCCCGGGTGGTGCTGCTCACCCTGCACGAGGCCCGCCCGTACTACGCCGGCGTCAACGCCTTCATCCGCGCCGAGGCCGCCCGTCGCCCCAACGTGCGCATCTCCGACTGGAACGACGCCGTGAACCGCCAGCCCGGCACCACCGCCGGCGACGGGCTCCACCTCACCGGCTCGGGCGCCCAGCTCATGGCCCGCCTCGTGTTCGAGCAGGTGCTGGTGGCCGAGGCCGAGTTCCTGCCCACGACCACCACCACGACGACCACGACCACCACCACGGCTCCGGCCACCACCACGACCACCGAGGCCGTCGTGCTGGCGCCGGCGGCCAGCATCGACCGGGCTCCCCCGCCCCCCACCACGAGCGCCCCGTCCCGCCCCACCACCACCGTGCCCAACGTGGTGGACCTCGCCGGCGGCCCCGACGCGCCGGCCCCCGAGCACGACCCCGCGACCCCGCCGCTCACGTGGGTCGTCCTCGCCCTCGGCGCCGTGGCCATGGGGGCGATCCTGCGTCGAGAGCTGGGCCGGCCGACCTGACCCGTCGGCCGGGCCCGGTGCCCGGTCGGGCGATCAGCCGAGCGGGTGCCCGAGCTGGAACGTGGCGGTGAGGCCCGTGCCCCACGTGCCGAAGTCGGGCGCCTTGGGCAGGCCGAGCGAGCGGAGCTCGTCGGCCGCCGGGCCCGAGCCGAGCACCACCTCCACCTCCGACGGGTCGAGCAGGCCCGACCCCATGTCCATGGCGAGCGGCGTCTCGTGGGGCACGCCGTGCAGGTAGGAGTAGCTGCCGGTCTCGACGCGGGCCACCTCGTCGGTGGCGGGCGCCACGTCGGGGAACGAGACCGAGAGGACGAGCTCGCCACCTGCGTGCCACGAGAACGTCACCCGCCCGTCGGCGTGCGCCACGGCCAGGTCCTCCACGGTCTTGGGGAAGCCCATCACCTCGTTGCCGGCCTGGCACGTGAACGCCTGGTCCACCGGCATCCGGTAGACGAACGAGCCCACCACGTCGTCGCCGGCGCCCACCGGCCGGGCGAGGAACCCGAGGTTGATCTCGAGGTAGTCGCCCCACGGGTTCTGGTGGTAGTCGCACAGCGCCACCACGAACTGGGCCACGCCGTCGGCGGCCACCACGTCGAACGCGTCGCCGGGCAGCAGCGCCCGGGCGGCGTCGGCCGGCACCGAGAACACGAGGGTGGCGGCGTCGAAGTCGGTCACCTCCATGGGGAACGTGATCGTCTGGCCGTCGATCTCGCCCCAGACGGTGGGGGCGTCGGTGGTGTCGGTCATGGGAGCCTCCGGAGACGTGGGCGGCCAGTGAACCACGCCGGAGGGCGCGACGCCCCACCCGCGCGGTCATGGGTCACAACGGCCCCACGCCCGCCGATAACGCGTATTATCGACCATCCAGGGCCTGCAGGGGCGGGCCACCACCTCCGAGGACGTGCCATGACCGATCTCCACGACGCGCCGCCGCGCGACTGGGCCACCGAGTTCGACCACACCAAGGAGGACTACGCCGCGGACGCGCCCGCCGTGTGGGCCGAGCTGCGAGACCGCTGCCCGGTGGCGCACTCCGACGCCCACGGCGGGGTGTGGCTGCCCACGCGCCACGAGGACATCGCCGCCATCGCCCACGACACCGAGCACTTCAGCTCCGAGGGCGTGATCGTCAACATCTTCAAGCCCGAGGGCCTGGCGCCCATGGGCTATGCCCCGCCCATCACCTCGGACCCGCCCTTCCACGCCGACGCGCGCCGCCTCATGCTGCCGGCCTTCGGCCCCAAGGCCATCGCCGAGCTCGAGGAGGGCACCCGCGAGTCGTGCCGGCAGCTGCTCGACGAGCTGCTCGCCGACGTGACCGGCCCCGACGACATCGTGGACGCCGCCACCCAGTACGCGCAGCACATCCCGGTGCGGGTGATCGCCGACATGCTCGGCCTGCCGAAGGAGGACGGCCCGCGCTTCCGGGACTTCATCCACCGCATCATCGAGAAGCCCGGCGAGTACTCGGGCACCCTCGGCGTGGAGGACACGCTCCTCTTCTACCTGACCAACGTGATCGTCGAGCGCCGCAACGGCCCGCCCACCGACGACCTCATCGGGTACCTCCTGCAGGCCGAGATGGATGGCGAGCCGCTCACCAACGAGCACATCTTCGGCACCATCGCCCTGCTGATCATCGCTGGCATCGACACCACGTGGTCGGCCATCGGGGCCAGCCTCTGGCACCTCGCCCAGCACCCCGAGGACCGCAAGCGGTTGGCGGAGGACCCCGACGTGCTCGTGTTCGCCGTGGAGGAGTTCCTGCGCTTCTACGCCCCGGTCACCATGGCGCGGATCGCCGCGGTCGACACCGAGATCGGCGGGTGCCCGGTGGCCGAGCGCGACTGGGTCCTGCTCCCGTTCCCCGCGGCCAACCGCGACCCCGAGGCCTTCGAGCGCGCCGACGAGTTCGTGATCGACCGCCAGCGCAACCGCCACCTCGCCTTCGGCCTCGGCATCCACCGCTGCCTCGGCTCGAACCTGGCCCGCCTGGAGCTCACGGTGGCCGTCGACGAGTGGATGAAGCGCATCCCCGACTTCGAGCTCGCCGATCCCGCTACGGTCCGCTGGTCCACCGGACAGGTCCGCGGCCCCCGCGAGCTGCCCGTCCGCATCCTGAAGACCGTGGAGGCCTGATGCGCGTCACCCTCGACTCCGAGAAGTGCCAGGGCCACGGGCGCTGCTACGCCCTGGCGTCCAACGTGTTCGACACCGACGACGAGGGCTACGCCGTCCTCCTCGTCGACGGCGACGGCACCCTGGCCCCAGACCAGGAGCAGGCCGCCATCCTCGCCGCCGAGAACTGCCCCGAGTACGCCATCGAGGTCCACCCCTCCTGAGCTCCGCCGCCATCCACTCCGAGCGGCGGCTCGTGGTGGACGCCAGCCCAGCCGCGGTCTGGCGGACCCTCGCGGCGGTCGACGACTACCCGGGCTGGTGGCCGTGGCTGCGCCGGTTCGAGGCGCGCGCCCTCGTCGACGGCGAGCGGTGGTCCTGCACGGTCAAGCCGCCGCTGCCCTACACGGTCTCGTTCGACCTGGTGCTGCACGACGTGGTGGCCCGGCGGTCGGTGGCGGCCGAGGTGGAGGGCGAGATCGTCGGCTCCGCCCGGGTGGACCTCCACCGGCACGGCCCGGGCACCGAGCTGGCGCTGGTCTCGGACCTCGAGCCGGCCCGCACGTTCCTCGTGGGGCTGAGCCGGCTCGCCGCGCCCGTGGCCCGCTACGGCCACGAGTTCATCATCGACTCCGCCCTGGAGCAGTTCGTGGCCCACGCCCTGGAACCAGGCCGGCCGCCCGGACGACCAACGAGCTGATGACCTGCGATCCGTGGCTCGAGCTGATCTCCGCCGCCACCGACGGCGAGCTCGACGACGCCGAGCAGGACGCGCTCGACGCTCACCTGGCCCGGTGCGCGTCGTGCCGGGAGCTGGCCGCTCGCTTCGGGGCCCTGCGCCGCCGCACGCTCGTGGGGGTGGCCGACGCAGTGCCCGACCTCGCACCGCTGGTGGTGGCCCGCCACGAGGCCCGGCGCGACGTCGGTGCCACGCTCGCGCGCCGGGGCGGCGTGGCCGCCGTGGCGGTGGCCGCCGTGGTCGCACTGGTGGTGGGCGTCCTGGGCTCGAGCCGGCCGTTCGATCCCACCGGCCGCGGCCCCGAGGTGGCCGACGCCGGCACGCCGCGCGTGGTCACGGCGGCCGACCGGGCCTTCAGCGCCCCCGACCTGTCGGTGCACGCCGGCGACTCGGTGGAGTGGCTGAACGGCAGCGACACCGAGCACCGGCTGGTGCGACGCATCGGCGGCACCACGCTGGCCAGCGACCTCGACCCCGGCCAGGCCGAGGTGGTCACCTTCGACGAGCCGGGCGTCTACCCGTACTACTGCAGCATCCACCGCGGGATGACCGGACGCGTCGTCGTCACCTCCTGACCGGCGCGGTGGGTCGGCTCCGGGGCGTTGGACCCGGGTCCATCTACCTTGCAGATAGGGGACAACGGCCCGGTTTCCATTGGCGATGGCGCCGCTACCCTCCTGGGTAGGCGGCCCGCACGGCGGGATCGGATCAAGGAGCACACCATGAACGTGGTCACCCTCTCGCGCTGGCAGTTCGGGATCACGACCGTGTACCACTTCTTGATGGTGCCGCTCACCATCGGGCTGTCGCTCGTGGTGGCCTGGTTCCAGACCCGCTGGTACCGCACCGGCGACGAGGCGTACCTCCGGCTCACCAAGTTCTTCGGGAAGCTCTTCCTCATCAACTTCGCCATGGGCGTGGTCACCGGGATCGTCCAGGAGTTCCAGTTCGGCATGAACTGGGCCACCTACTCGCGCTTCGTGGGCGACGTGTTCGGGGCGCCGCTCGCCATGGAGGCCCTGGTGGCCTTCTTCCTCGAATCGACGTTCCTCGGCCTGTGGATCTTCGGCTGGGACCGGCTCTCGCCCCGGCTCCACCTCGCCACCATCTGGGCTGCCGCCATCGGCACCACCCTCTCGGCGTACTTCATCGTGGCCGCCAACTCCTGGATGCAGCACCCCGTGGGCGTCCGCTTCAACCCCACCACCGGGCGCGCCGAGCTCACCAGCATCGGTGCCGTGCTCACCAACCCGACCACCCTCGCCGCCTACCCCCACGTGATCGCGGGCGCGCTCATGACCGCCGCGGTGTTCGTGGGCGGCGTGTCGGCCTACCTGCTCAGCCGCGCCGAGGGCGCCCACCCCGCCGACGCGCCCGCGCTCCACCGCGCCGTGCGCGTCTCGATCGCCCTCACCTTCGTGGCCGGCGTGGCCATCGCGGTGAGCGGGCACTTCCAGACCCGACTCATGTTCGAGCAGCAGCCCATGAAGATGGCCGCCGCCGAAGCGCTCTGCGACACCGAGACCGGGCCCGGCCTGTCGCTGTTCGCCATCGGGAACGTGGGCGCCGAGTGCGACGTCCGCAGCTTCGTGATCCCGAAGGCGCTGTCGCTGCTCGCCACCGACCGCACCGACGCCACGATCCCCGGCGTGAAGGACCTCAACGCCCAGTACCAGGAGCAGTTCGGCCCCGGGGACTACCGGCCGAACCTCGTGATCGCGTACTGGGGCTTCCGGGCCATGATCCTGTTCGGTGCCGTGGCCTCGTTCGGGGCGGTGGTGGCGTGGTGGCTCACCCGCAAGGGCCGGCACCTGCCCCGGGCCCGCTGGGTGCGGATCACCTCGATCGCCGTCATCGCCACGCCCTTCCTGGCCAACACCTTCGGCTGGGTCTTCACCGAGATGGGACGCCAACCCTGGGTGGTGGCCCCCAACCCGCAGGGGCTGCCGGAGGTGCGGCTCTTCACCGCCGACGCCGCCTCGGGCGCGGTGTCGAGCGGCATGGTGCTCACCACGCTGCTCGGGTTCACCGCCATCTACGGGGCGCTGATGGTGGTGGAGCTGCTGCTCCTGCGGCGCTACATCACCGCCGGCCCCGAGGCCGTGATGCCCCACGAACCCGAGCCGTCCGACCACCCCCGCCCCGAGGGCCCGGGCGACGACGGCACCGCCTCGACCACCGACGACCGGGAGGCCGACGTGTTGGCCTTCGCCTACTGAGAGGAGCGGTCATGGAGCTCACGACCTTCTGGTTCATCCTCCTCGCCGTGCTGTGGACCGGCTACTTCTTCCTCGAGGGGTTCGACTTCGGCGTCGGCATGCTGCTGCACCCGCTCGGCCGCACCGAGACCGAGCGGCGCGTGCTGGTGAACACCATCGGACCGGTGTGGGACGGCAACGAGGTGTGGCTGCTCACCGCCGGGGGCGCCACCTTCGCCGCCTTCCCCAACTGGTACGCCACGTTGTTCTCGGGCTTCTACCTCGCCCTGTTCCTCATCCTCGTGGCCCTGATCCTGCGCGGGGTCGCGTTCGAGTACCGCGGCAAGGTCGACAGCGACCGGTGGCGGTCCCGCTGGGACCTCGCCATCGCGTTCGGCTCGTGGGTGCCGGCGGTGCTCTGGGGCGTGGCCTTCGCCAACATCGTGGCCGGCGTGCCGATCGACGCCCAGGGCGACTTCACCGGCACCCTGCTCACCCTGCTCAACCCGTTCGGCCTGCTGGGCGGCGTGGTCACCGCGTCGCTGTTCCTGCTGCACGGGCTGCACTTCGTGGCCCTGAAGACCGAGGGCGAGATCCGCCACCGGGCCCGGGCCCTGGCCGTGCGGGTCGCCCCGGTGGCCATCGGGGCCGGCGGGGCGTTCCTCATCTGGAACCAGGTGGCGCGCGGTGCGGCGTGGACGTGGGTGCCGGTGCTGGTGGCGGCCGGAGCGCTCGTCGGCTCGTTCGCGGCCACCCGAGCCGAGCGCGATGGGTGGGCGTTCGCCCTCACCGGCCTGGCCATCGCCGCCGCCGTGGCGTCGCTCTTCGGCGGGCTGTTCCCCGACGTGATGCCCTCCACCACCGACCCGGCGTTCAGCCTCACGGTGCACAACGCCAGCTCCACGCCGTACACGCTGCGCATCATGACCTGGGTGGCGGCCATCATGACCCCCGTGGTCTTGGCCTACCAGGCATGGTCGTACTGGGTGTTCCGGAAGCGCATCGGGACCCACCACATCCCCGCGGTCCACGTGCCCGGCCCGGCCTGAGGCGACGTGGCCGACCCGGAGGCGCGGCCCGCCCGCGGCCCGCTCGACCCCCGGGTCCTCGGCCTCTCGCCGGCGCTGCGCACGCACCTCGCGGTCAGCGCAGCGCTGGCCGGCGTGGTGGCGGCGGCCGTGCTCGCCCAGGCGGAGGCGGTCGCCCGGCTCCTCCCCCGGCTGGTGCACGGCGACAAGAGCGCCACGGCCCCCCTGGTCGCCACGCTGGCCGCGGTGGGGCTGGTGCGAGCTGCGGCGGCCGCCGCCACCGAGCGGTCGGCCACCGCCGCGGTGGTGGCCACGCGCACCTCGGTGCGCACCCGAGTCCTCGACCACCTCGGCGTGGTCCGCCTCCGGGATCGGGACCAGCTCGGGCCAGCTCGGGTCGTGGGCCTCACCACCACCGCGATCGACTCGCTCGAGCCCTGGGTGCGGGCCTACCTGCCGGGCCTCACCCTGGCGGCGGTGGTCCCGCTGGCCGCCGGGCTGCGCATCCTCGGGGCCGACCTGCTGTCGGCGGTGGTGCTCGCCGTGGTGGTGCCGCTGGTGCCGGTGTTCATGGTGCTCATCGGCAAGGCCACCGAGGACCGCGCTGCGTCTCGCTGGGATGCCCTCCAACGGCTCTCGGCCCGGTTCCTCGACACGCTCGCCGGCCTGCCCACCCTCCGCCTCTTCGGCCGGGCCGACGCCCAGGTCGACCGGGTCCGCGAGGTGACCGACCGCTACCGCCGGACCACCATGGGCACCCTGCGGGTGGCGTTCCTCTCGGCCCTCGTCCTGGAGCTCCTGTCGTCCCTGTCCGTGGCGCTGGTGGCGGTGTCGCTCGGCATCCGGCTCACCGAGGGCCACCTCACCCTGTCCACCGCGCTGGTCGTGCTGCTGCTCGCCCCCGAGTGCCTGCTGCCGATCCGCCGGGTCAGCGCGGCCTTCCACGCCGCCGTGGCGGGGGTCGACGCCGCCGAGGACGTGGGCGCCGCCCTCGAGCTGCCCGCCCGGCCCGAGGGCGACCGCACCGCACCGACCGACGGCGTCCTCGCCGTGCGCGCGGCCGCGGTCACCGACCCCGACCGCGGGGTGCGCCTCCTCCCGGTGGACGTCGAGGCCCGCCCGGGCGAGCTGCTCACCGTGGAGGGTCCGAGCGGGGCGGGGAAGTCGACGCTGCTCGACGTGCTGCGCGGCGCGCTGGAGCCCGACGGTCCACCGGCCACCTTGGGCGGCGTGCCGGTGTCGGAGCTGGCGCGGACGGCGCGCACCGGCGCGCTGGCATGGGTGCCCCAGCGCCCGGCCGGGCTCGACGTCGACGTGGCCCGCTCGGTCGCGCTCGGCCATCCCATCGGGGCCGACACCGACCGGGCGGTGCTCGAGGCGCTCGACGAGGTCGGGCTCGGCGAGCTGGCCGATCGGTCCCCCGCCGAGCTCTCGGGCGGTGAGCGCCGGCGGGTGGCCCTGGCCCGGGCCCTGGTGGGGGCTCGGCTCGGCCGCACCCGCGTGGTCCTGCTCGACGAGCCCACGGCCCAGCTCGACCCGGCCTCGGCCGCCCTCGTGGTGGCCGCCATCGTCCGGACGGCCGACGAGGGGGCCGCCGTGGTGGTGGCCACCCACGACCTGGCCCTGACCGCCGTGGCCCATCGGCGCGTCGAGGTCGCGGTGGCCCGGCCGCCGGTCGACGAGGCGTCGACGACGCCGCACCACCTCGCACCGGTTCGCGTGGACGCGCCGCCCGTGCCCGACCCGGTGTCGGGGTGGGCGCCCCCGCCCGACCTCCCCGGTGGGCGTCCGGCGCCCGGCGCGCTGCGCTGGCTGCTGGGGATCGCCCGACCTCGGCGGGCCCGCTTCCTCGGCGCGCTGGCCCTGGGCGTGGCGGCCGATGCCTGCACGGTGGGCCTCGCCGGCACGGCCGCGTGGCTGATCGTCCGAGCCGCCGAGCGGCCCTCGTTCGCCGACCTCGCGGTGGCGGCGGTGGCGGTCCGGGCCTTCGGCGTGGGCAAGGGCGTGGTGCGCTACGCCGAGCGGCTGGCGTCGCACGATGCCGCCCTCCGGCTCCTTGCCGACCTGCGCGCCACCGTGGTGGGGCGCCTGGCCCGCCTGGCCCCCACCGGCCTGCCGCCGGAGGGGCGCGGCGACCTGCTCAGCCGCCTCGTCGACGACGTGGACCGGCTCCAGGACCTCTTCCTGCGCGTACTCGGCCCGGTGGCGGCGGCCCTCGCGGTGTGCGTCGGCGCGGTGGTGGTGTCCACCGTGCTCGACCCGCCCTCGGGGGTGGCGCTCGCCACCGCCGTCGCGATCGTGGGCATCGCCCTCCCCGCGCTGGCCTTCGCCACGGCCCGGGCGCGAGGCGTCGAGTCCGGCGAGGCCCGCGGCGACCTCGCTGGCGCCACCCTCGACCTGGCCGAGCACGTGGAGGAGCTCGTGGCCTGCGGCGCCGAGCCGGCGTGGCGGGCCCGGGTGGAGGAGGCCGCCGCCCGCGTCGACGAGCTCGATCGTCGCCAGGGCCGCCCCTCGGCGCTGGTGGCGGCGGTGGCGGCGGCCGCCCCGGCGTTGGGCACGGCGGCGGTCGTGGCGCTGGCGGGCGCGGCGGGGCCGGGCCTGTCGGGGCCGGCGCTCGGCGTGGTGGTCCTGCTCCCGCTGGCCGTGCTGGAGCTGGTGGCGCCCCTCGCCGCCGCCGGCGATGCGCTGGCGCGGGTGGAGGCGTCGGCCGCTCGGGTTCGGGGCCTGCTGGAGCGGTCGGACCCGATGGTGGAGCCCCCGTCGCCCGCCCCCCGGCCGGGCGCCGCCGACCTGGTGCTCCACGACGCCGCCGTCGGCTGGCCGGGGGGGCCGGTGCTGGTGGAGGGCATCGACCTCGCCCTCGCCGAAGGCCGGCGGGCCGTGGTCACCGGGCCCAGCGGCTCGGGCAAGTCCACCGTGGCGGCGCTGCTCGTGGCGTTCCTGCCCCCGGCCGCCGGTCGCTACGAGGTGGGGTCGGTGGCGAGCGGCGACCTCGGCTCGGACCGGGTCCGGGAGCTGGTCACGTGGTGCCCGCAGGACCCGTGGTTCGCCGACTCGACCGTGGCGGACAACCTCCGCGTGGCCCGGCCCGACGCCGACGACGACGAACTGTGGGCGGCGCTCGCCGTGGCCCACCTCGACAGCTGGGCCCGCCGCCTGCCCCGGGGTCTCGACACCCGGCTCGAGCGCGACGCCCGGGCCATGAGCGGCGGCGAGCGACAGCGCCTCGCCCTGGCCCGCGCCCTGCTCGGCGGCCAGCGCGCCGTGGTGCTCGACGAGCCCACCGCCCACCTCGACGTCGACACCGCCGACGCGGTGCTGGGCGACCTGCTGACCGCCGTGGCCGACCGGGCGGTGGTCGTGATCGCCCACGACGGCGCCGCGTCGGTGGAGGGCATCCGGTGCCACCTCGAGCCCACCGCCGACGGGCCGGCGCGGTGGACGGTGGAGGGTGGCTGAGCCGGTCTGACCCGGCCGCTCAGCCGGTGGGCATCCGCAGCAGGTGGGCGTCGTCGTCGGCCATCACCTCGGTGAAGCCCAGCTCGCGGGCGATGCGCTCGTCGATCCGGTCGTAGGTCGACGACGCCACCACCACGTAGTGCACGTCGCGGGCCTGCAGCGCGGCCACGCTGCGCTCGTCGGGGAAGGAGCGCAGCTGGCGGCGCAGGTCGTCGTGGTCGTCGGGGAAGAACCCGGAGTACCCGTTCACCATCGGGTGGCCGGTGGGGAGGGCCTGGAGCATCCGCACCGTGGTGTCCTCGAAGTCGGCGGCGCGCCGCCCCGACGCGAAGGGCAGGAAGGCCACCGGCGCCGAGCCACCGTGGTCCTCCAGCCAGGCGGCCCAGCCGCCGGGCTCGGGCGCCGGCTCCACCAGCCGGCCCGCCCCCGGCGAGGCCGCCAGGACGGCCAGGGCGACGCCCACCCCGGCGCCCGCCCGTCCGAGCCGACCGCGCCGATGCCACAGGGCCTGGAGCGCCGGGACCGCCAGGCCCACCAGCGCCAGCTCGGCCAGCACCGCCGCCCGGTACGGCGAGCGCAGCCGGGCGACGGCGGCCACGTGGTCGACCAGCACGCCCCACGGTCGCACGCCGAGGACCGACAGGCGGGTGCCGAGCGAGGCGAGCACGGCCGCCACCGCAAGCGCGCCGAGGAAGCGCGTGGTCCGGTGCCGCCGGGCGACCACGAGCCCGGCGGCGGCGAGCACCACCAAGGGCCAGCCGGGCCAGCGCTCCCCACCGGGCAGCCAGGCCGACGGCGGGGCCGACCCGGCCCAGATGGTGGCGTCGCTCCACCGGTGGCCGGCGAGGCGCCGCTGCTGGCCGATCGCCACCGGGCCGGTCAGGAGCACCAGCACGACCGCCGCCACCGCCGCGCCGGCCGCCCGTCGCCGCCACCCGGCCCGCCAGGTCCCGTCGGCCAGCAGCGGGATCGCCACCGCGACGATCCCGCCGTAGAGCAGGGCGTAGTAGCCGCACGTGCCGACCGCAGCCGCGAGCGCGAGCCCGAACGCGACGGCGTGGCGACGTCGGGGCTCCTCCGCCCACGCGAGCAGCGCGGCGGTGGCGGCCAGGAGGGGCCACACCGCCAGCAGCTGCAGCACGCCGAGCTGCTCCATGGCGAACGGCAGGGCCTGCGCGAGCACGCCGGCCAGGAACGCCGGGGCCCGGTCGGCACCGAGGCGCCGGGCCAGCGCCGCGCCGGCCAGGCCGTTCAGGGCCACGGTGGCCACCAGCACCGCGGTGTAGGCCCCGGCAGCCCCCACCAGCGGACGCGCCAGGGCGAAGGCCAGGCCGGTGAGGGGCTGCGGCTCGCTGAAGGCGAAGGTGCCCGTCGTCGGCCAGAAGATGGGGGCGTCCCACCAGCCCGCCAGGCCGTGGGGCAGCCGGTCGGCGGTCCACGACAGCGTCCACAGGTTGAACCGGGGGACGGTGGCCACAGGCTCGGTGCCGAGCGGGAGGCGGCCGGGGTGCCAGGCCGACGGCGCCGTGACCGCCAGGGCCACGAGCAGGTGGCCGGTAGCCTGCGCGACCCGGACCGAGGGGATCCCGAACCGCCGGGAACTCATCGGCACCCCGAGACGACCATGACCGCACAGCTGTAGCACCCTGGAGACCTCCGAGTGACCCGTCGAACCCGCCTTCGCCTGCCCCTCACCGCCGCCGCGGCCACCGCCATCGCGCTGGTCGTCGCCGGGCCGGCGTCAGCCCACGTCCACACGAGCCCGTCGGCGGTCCAGGCCGGCACCGAGAACACGGTGGGGTTCACCGTCGAGCACGGCTGCGAGGGGTCGCCCACCACCAAGATGGAGATCCAGCTGCCCGAGGGTTCGTCGGGCATCGCCGGCGTCGACGGCAACGGCTTCACGTCGTCGGTCGACGGCGAGGTGGTGACCTTCTCGGGTGGCGAGGTGGCCGACGGCACCGAGGCCACCTTCGAGGTCACCTTCACCGCCCCCGACGAGCCCGGTGACGTGCCGGTCAAGGTCATCCAGACCTGCACCGAGGGCGTCAACGAGTGGATCGAGGTCCAGGCCGACGGCGAGGCCGAGCCCGAGAGCCCGGCGCCGGTGCTCTCCATCACCGAGGGCGCACCCTCGGAGACCGACGGCGAGCACGGCCACGACGAGGGCACGAGCACCGAGCACGACCACGCCGAGGAGCCCACCACCACCGAGGCCGGCGACCACGACCACGCCGAGGAGCCCACCACCACCGTGGCGGTGGCCCCCGTGGGCGAGGCGGCTGGCGACGACGACGGCGACGACTCGTCGTCGATGCCGCTCGTCATCGGCGGGATCGCGGCCGTGGTGGTCATCGGTGGCGGCGGCGCCCTCTACGCCCGGTCGCGGTCGGCCCGCACCGAGGACTAGTGCCGCGTCCGCCATCGTTGGTGGGGTCCGCGTCCACCAGTTGAGGTTCGGGGTCGCGCAGACTTCGGTGATGGCTGAACGGGTGTACGTGCGGGAGCTGTCGAACGACGAGGGCCGCAAGTTGTTGTCGATCGTGCGGCGGGGCTCGGGCTCGGTGGTGCGGTGGCGGCGAGCGCAGATCGTGTTGTGGTCTGCCCAGGGCCGCGACGTTCCAGCGATCGCGCAGATCGCGTTCAGTTCTGAGGATCGGGTCAGAGAGGTGATCCACAACTTCAACGACGACGGTTTCGATTCGCTGGCCCCCAAGTACGCGGGCGGCCGGCCACCGACGTTCACGTTGCCCCAGCGCCGAGAGATCAAGAAGATCGCCCTATCTCGGCCGACCGATCACGATCTGCCGTTCTCGACCTGGTCGCTGTCGAAGCTGGCCGAGTTCTTGGTGGCTGAGGGGGTGGTCGACGACATCAGCCACGAAGGCCTGCGGGTCCTGCTCCGCGAGGAAGGCGTCTCGTTTCAAGTGATCAAGACGTTCAAGACCTCCAACGACCCGGACTACGAGGCCAAGAAGAACCGGGTGTTGGAGCTCTACGACATCGCCGACGGCAAGGCTCCACCAGGCCCGGGGGACCCGACGGTGGTGATCTGCATGGACGAGTTCGGACCGCTGAACCTCCAGCCCCACCCGGGCAAGCAGTGGGCACCGGTCGCAGCGGGCAAGGGCGACCCGGACGCACCACGGCGTCGTCGCATGCGCGCGACCTACAAGCGACCCAACGGGGTCCGTCACTTGATGGCGGGCTACGACCTCTCGACCGACCGGCTCTACGGGCACGTCGTGGTCCGCAAGGACCGGACCGCGTTCCTTGCGTTCTGCCGCTACCTGCGCTCGCTGCATCCGCCCGAGGTGCGCATCGCGATCGTGCTCGACAACTTCAGCCCTCACCTGTCCACCCAGACCGACCAGCGCGTCGGGCAGTGGGCTGCGGCGAACAACGTCGAGCTCGCCTACGTCCCGTTCTACGGGTCCTGGCTCAACCGGATCGAGGCCCAGTTCACTGCGCTGCGCTACTTCGCCCTCGACGGCACCGACCACCCCAGCCACCAGGCCCAGGCCCGCATGATCCGCCGCTACATCGCATGGCGGAACCGCAACGCCCACAACCGCCACCTACGCGAAGTCGTGAACCGCGCAAACGTTGCCTGACGCGGCACTAGGACGGGTGCGCCGAGCCGACCCGCCGACGGCGCTGTGCGAGCATGGCCCCATGTCGACCGTGCTGCTCACCACCGACGGGTCCGACCTCGCCACCGCGGCCATGGTGCGGGGCGTGGAGCTCCTCGGCCGGGACCACCGGTTCCTCGCCCTCGCCGTGGTCTCCCCCGCCTTCGTGCCCGCCGCGGCGGTGAGCCCGATGGACAGCCATCCCACGGTGATCGACCCCGCGCTGGAGGAGGAGATCGAGGCCGAGGACCGCGCCGAGAGCGCCACCGAGCTGGCCGACCTCAACGCCGTGCTCGAGGTCGACGCCGTCCCCCTCGTGGAGACGGGCGAGCCCGGCCCCACGATCTGCGAGGTGGCGGCCCGGGTGGGCGCCGACGTCGTGGTGCTCGGCTCGCATGGCCACGGCTGGCTGCAGCGCGTGCTGCTCGGCTCGGTGAGCCACCACGTGCTCCAGCACGCCCCCTGCCCGGTGCTCGTGATGCGGCTCGAGGACACCGCCGAGGGCTGAACCCGTGCGGGTGGCTCAGCCCGCTGCGGGACCGGCGGGCTGGTCGAGGCGCGGATCACCGGGCTGGGGCACGTCGTCGGGGTCGGGGCCGTCGAGGGCCGCCTCCCGCTGCTCCTTCTCGATCTCGCGGGCGCGCCGGCGCAGGATCAGCGGGTAGCCGATCACCGCGATCGTGCTGAACGTGAACCACTGCACGGCGTAGGAGAAGTGCGGGCCCTCGTCCAGCGCAGGCGCGGGGACCGGGGTGGGGTCGTCGCCGGTGAGGACGGGCTCCTGCTCGAGCAGCTGCACCGTGAACGGCAGGAGGTCGCCCGGGACCTGCGCGTCGAGCCGGGCGACGTCGGCGCGCGCCAGGTCGGTGAGGGTTCCCGTGGCCGGGTCCTTCGCACCGAAGCTGCCCCTCGTCTCGGTGAGGCGGACCAGGCCGGTGACGGTGACGGGCCCGTCGGGAGCCCGGTAGGAGTCGGGCACCTCCTCCACCAGCTCCGGGTTCGGGAACCACCCCCGGATCACCGCCACCGAGAGCCCGTCGTCGAGCTGCAGGGGCGTGAGCACCCACGAGCCGGGCGCGCCGTCGAGGCTGCGCGACCGGACCACGACCTCCTGGTCCCGCAGGTAGCGGCCGGTGGCGGTGACCCGCCGGAACTCCAGCCCCGGGGCCTTCTCGAACTGCCCCGGCTGGGCCAGCGACTGCGCCGGCACCGCGGGCTGCTCGGAGCGGCTGCGGACCCGTTCGTTGCGGTCCTTCTTCTCGTCGAGCCGGCGCAGCTGCCAGAACCCCGCCCACACCATGGCCGACACCAGCAGGATCACGAACAGGTGCGACAGGATCCACCGAGGCGAGAGGGCGAACCGGTACCGCGACATCGAGCCGAGGCTACGGGGAGCACCCCCCGACGCCGTAGTCGGCCCCCGCATGCCGGTGCTGATCCTGATCTCGCCGTCGCGAAAGCAGCGAGGGCGGGACGCCGACTCGCCTCAGGCGTCGGTGAGGGGGATCTCGTAGTCCTTGAAGCGGTCGCGGAGGTCCTTCTTGGAGAACTTGCCCACCGAGGTCTTGGGGACCTCGTCGATGAAGACGACGTCGTCGGGGAGCCACCACTTGGCCACGCGGCCGTCGAGGAACTCGATGATGTCGTCCTTGGTGAGCTCCTCGCCCTCGCGGGCCACCACGAACGCCACCGGGCGCTCCTGCCACTTGGGGTGGGCCATGCCCACCACGGCGGCCTCGGCCACCTTGGGGTGGGCCATGATCTCGTTCTCGAGCTCCACCGACGAGATCCACTCGCCGCCCGACTTCACCACGTCCTTGGTGCGGTCGACGAGGCGCACGTAGCCCTCCGGGTCGAACGTGGCCACGTCGCCCGTGCGGAGCCAGCCGTCGTCGGTGAACGACTCGGGCGAGCGGTCGTCGTTGTAGTACTCCCGCGCGATCCACGGTCCCCGGGCCTGCAGCTCGCCCCGGCTCTCGCCGTCCCACGGCACGGGTGCGCCGGTGGCCTGGTCCTGGATGCGCAGCTCCACGCCGAACAGCGGGAGGCCCTGGAGGGCCCGGATGTCGGCCAGCTCCTCCTCCGAGCGATCGGCGTAGACCGACTTGATGGCGCCCACGGTGGCCACGGGGCTGGTCTCGGTCATGCCCCAGGCCTGGTAGATCGGCAGGCCGAGCTGCTCGCGGAACGCCTCGGACAGCGCCTTGGGCACCGCCGAGCCACCGCACGGGATCACCCGCAGCGCCGAGGTGTCGCGGCCCTTCAACGCCGGCAGGACGCCCATCCAGATCGTGGGCACGCCGGCCGCCACCGTCACCCGCTCCTCCTCGATGAGGGTGGCCAGGCCGCCGGGGCTGAGGTCGGGGCCGGGCATCACGAGGTCGGCGCCCACCGCCACCGCAGCGTGGGCCAGGCCCCAGGC
>JAHBSN010000239.1 GCA_019639095.1 Actinomycetota bacterium | reverse complement strand
CGGCGTGGCGCACGACCGGCAGCGGCCCAGGTCGTCCAGCCGGTAGCGACCGAGGCGGTAGCCGTCGCGCTCGATCACCACCTCGCCGCAGGTGGGGCACGAGGTGCTCTGGCCCGCCGGGTCGTGCACGTTGCCGGTGTACGCGAACCGGACGCCGTTGGCGAGGGCGTGGCGGCGGGCCCGGGCGAGGGTGGCCGGTGGGGTGGGCGGGGTGTCGAGCATGCGGTAGTCGGGGTGGAACGCGGTGAAGTGCATGGGCACGTCGGGGCCGAGGTGCTCCACCACCCAGGCGGTCATGGCATCGAGCTCGGCGTCGCCGTCGTTGGCCCCGGGGATGAGCAGCGTGGTCAGCTCGAGCCACACGTCGGTCTCGTGGTGCAGGTACTGCAGGGTGTCGAGCACCGCGCCGAGCTCGGCGCCGCACGTGTGGCGGTAGAAGTCCTCGGTGAAGCCCTTGAGGTCGACGTTGGCGGCGTCGAGGTGGGCGTAGAGGTCGGCTCGGGGCTGCGGTTCGATGTAACCGGCGGTGACGGCCACCGTGCGCAGGCCGACGTCGTGGCAGGCGTCGGCCACGTCGATCGCGTACTCCAGGAAGATGGTGGGGTCGTTGTAGGTGAACGACACGCTCCTGCACCCGCGTTCGAGCGCGGCGGTGGCGATGGCCTCGGGCGACGCGTCGTCGGCCAGGGTGTCGTCCTGCTTCGACTTGGAGATGTCCCAGTTCTGGCAGAACCGGCACGCGAGGTTGCAGCCCGCCGTGCCGAAGGAGAACGTGGCCGAGCCGGGCAGCACGTGGGCCAGCGGCTTCTTCTCGATCGGATCGATGCAGAACCCGCTCGAGCGACCGTAGGTGTGCAGCACCACCCCGTGGTCCTCGCGGCCGCGCACGAAGCAGACGCCGCGCTGGCCGGGGCGGAGCTTGCAGGCCCGTGGGCACACGTCGCACTGCACGCGGCCGTCCGGGAGGTCGTGCCAGTAGGTGGTGGGGAACGGTGCGGAGCGCGCGGCGGAGGGCACGCCGACATGATAGCACGACGAGCAGGAAACCTGCTAGCGAAACGCTCAACTTCCGCCGGGATCGGCCTCCTCGGCGGGTCGGGCCACCACCACGTAGCCGAGGCACAACGACGGCTTGGGCACGAACGGGTCGATGCCGCCGGCCAGGGGCGCGGTGCGGGCCAGGGTGCGGTCGGCGAGGCGCTCCTGGTGGCGGGCGAACGCCCGCTCGAGGCGCCGGCCCACCGCACCCGGCACGCGGCGCACCACCGACCGGACGCGAGCGGCGCGGGCGCGGATGCGGATGTCGGCCACCACCGCGTCGGTGTCGCCCACGGCGTGCACGGAGGTCACCTCGAACCCGGCGGTGGTCAGCCCGTGCACCAGGCCGGCGGAGGTCGGTCGCCGGTGGTCGTGGGGGGACTCGTGGAGCGCGTGCACGAAGGGCGCGCTCAGCACGAGCACGCCGTCGTCTCGGACCACGCGTCGCAGCTCGGCGTAGAGGGCGCGATCGTCGGCCACGTGCTCGGCCACCTCGGTGCACAGCACGAGGTCGGCCCGGCGCGAGCCGATCGGCAGGCGGCTGGCGTCGCCCACCACCTGGTGGGTCGCCTGGGTGAGCTCGGGGCTCCGCCAGTCGATCGCCACGTGCAGGTCGGCCCCGGCGGCCGGCGCATAGGGCGCCTCGCCACCGCCGACGTCCACCACGACCGCCGCCCCCGAGGGCACCCGCGCCACCACCGTCTCGGCCAGGAGGATCGTGGAGAACACCGACCCCAGGCCCACGGGTCGGTTGCCGAGCCGGGAGCTGAGCTGGAGGTGGGCGGCGATGGGGGCCCGTACGGCGCCCGGGATGGCTGGTGGCATGGCGCAGTATCGCAGGCGTCCGTCGGCCGGTCAGCGCTCGTCGCCGCCCAGGGCCCAGGGCATCGCGAACCGGTCGTCCTCGCCGCCGTGTCCGTGCCGCTCGGAGCCAGGCGGCGGGTACACCTCGTCGGCGTACTGGCGGACCATGCGATCGGCGCTGAAGGCGGGACCGTTGGTGATGAGGCTCCGGCGGATGCGCTCCACCCACCGGTGCGGGATGCCGTCGTCGCCGCGGTCGTGGAACTCGGGGATCACCTGGTGTTCGAGTAGGTCGAACAGCGCGGCGGCGTCGCGGCGGTCCTGGCCGGCCTCGTCGGGGTCCTCGGCGCCGTCGATCGCCCAGCCGTTCGTGCCGTCGTAGGCCTCCGCCCACCAGCCGTCGAGCACCGACAGGTGCAGGCCACCGTTGAGGCAGGCCTTCATGCCGCTGGTGCCGCTCGCCTCCTGGGGCGGCCGGGGCAGGTTCACCCACACGTCGCAGCCCGCCACCAGCTCGGCGGCGAGGGCCAGGTCGTAGTCCTCCAGGAAGGCCACGGTGCCGGCGTCGAGGGCGGCGCCCTTGAGGTCGAAGAGGCGACGCACGATGTCCTTGGCGCCGGCGTCGGAGGGGTGGGCCTTGCCGGCGAACACGAACTGGAGCGACCGCTCGCCGGTGAGCAGGGCCATGGCCCGGCCCGGATCGGCGGCCACCAGGTACAGGCGCTTGTAGGTGGCCAGGCGGCGGGCGAAGCCCACCGTGAGGCGCTCCGGCCCGAACCCGTGCTCGGCCGCCTCCGCGTAGGCGAGGTCCTCGCCCCGACGGAGCCGGTCCGACGTGGCCTGCTCGCCCAGGCGGTCGACGAGGACGGCTCGGGCCTCGGTGCGCGCCGCCCAGATCTCGGCGGCGGGGATGGCGGCCACGGGCGCCCAGGTGGCCGGGTCGGCGGAGCGGTGGATCCAGCCGGCGCCGAGGTGGCGGTCGAGCAGGTGTCGCATCGGGCCGTGGAGCCACGTGGGGACGTGCACCCCGTTGGTCACGTGGCCGATCGGCACGTCGTCGGCCGTGGTCCCGCCCAGCACCGGCTGCCACATGCGTCGGGCCACCTCGCCGTGGCGGTGGCTCACCCCGTTCGCCGATCGGCTCGCCCGTAGGGCGAACGCGGTCAGGCCCGAGGGCTGCGCGGCATCGGACGGGTCGATCCGGCCCATGGCGAAGAACCGCTCGCGGTCGCCGGCCAGGTCGGCCAGCCGCCCGAGCATGCCCTCGAGCTCGGTGCGCGAGTACGTCTCGTTGCCGGCCGGGACCGGCGTGTGGGTGGTGAACACCAGCCGGGCTCGGGCCTCGGCCCACGCCTGCTCGGGTTCGAGGCCGGCGGCAACCCGCTCGGCCGCCAGGCAGAGGGCGGCCAGTGCCGGGTGGCCCTCGTTCAGGTGGTACACCGACGGCTCGATCTGCAGGGCACGCAGCGCCCGCACCGCCCCCACGCCCAACATCGCGTACTGGGCGAGCCGGATCGACCGGTTGGCCTCGTACAGCCGCGAGGTGACCCAGCGGCCGACGGGACCGTTGTCGGCCAGGTCGCTGTCGAGGAGGTACAGCGGCACGCGGCCCACGTCGACCCGCCACACCTGCGCCACCACGTCCTCGTCGTCCACCGGAACGCGGACCGTGACCGGCGCGCCGTCGGCGCCGGTGACGCGGACCGCCGGCAGGAGGTCGGGGTCGGTGTCGAGCCAGTACTCGTGCTGGAGCCCGGCGGTGTCGATCCGCTGGTGGAAGTACCCCGTCCGGTAGAGCAGGCCGACGCCCACCGTCGGGTGGGCGAGGTCCGACGCCGACTTCAAGATGTCGCCGGCGAGCACCCCGAGCCCGCCCGAGTACACCGGCAAGGAGCGGTGCACGGCGAACTCGGCGCAGAGGAACGCCGCGGGCGCCCGCGGGGTGCAGGCGAAGGGGCCCGAGGGCCGGGCCTTGTCGGCCCGCAGGTCGGCGGCGAGGTCCTCGGCGGCCCGGACCACCTCGGGCGTGGCGGCGGCTCGGCGCAGGGCGGCCGCCGGCGCCTCGAGCAGGAGCCGCACGGGGTTCGCCCCGCACCGCTCCCACCGGTCGGGGTCGATGGCGGCGAAGGTGCGGGCGCCGCCGGGCACCCAGGACCAGCGGTAGTTGTAGGCGACCGCCGCCAGGGGCGCGAGCGCCGCCGGGAGCCGGCCCGCCAGCGCCGCCTCGGCGGCGCGCCGATCGTGCTCGCCGGGGTGCTCGCCGGGGTGGAGTCCGGGGGTGGGGGTGGGTGGCAACGTCAGCTCCCAGGGTCAGGCGCCCACGAGGGTCGACAGGGTGCGGAGCTCGTCCTCGGTGCCGATGGCGATGATCACGTGCGCCGGCTCGAGCACGGTGTCGGGCGGTGGGTTGGTGAGGAACGTGCCGTCGGCGCGCCGGAGGGCGAGCACCAGGGCACCGGTGCGGTCGCGGATGTGGGCGTCGCGGAGCGTCTGGTGGGCGATGGGGGAGCTCGGGTGCACCGGCAGCTCCTCCAGGCGGAACGCAAGGTTGCGCTCGCGCGTCATCACGTCGACGAACTCGGCCACGTGCGGCCGCAGCACGAACGCCGCCATGCGGGCGCCGCCGATGTTCTGGGGGTTGACGACGCGGTCGGCGCCGGCGCGTCGCAGCTTCTCCTCGCTGTCGACGCTGCGCACCCGGGCCACCACGAACAGGTCCGGCCGCAGGGCCCGGGCGCTCAGCGTGATGAACGAGTTCGACGCGTCGAGGTCCACCGCCGCCACCAGCGAGGCCGCCCGGTCGACCCCGGCGGCGTGCAGCGCCTGGTCCTCGGTGGCGTCGCCGTGCACGCTCGGGTGCGGGCAGTCGGCGAGGCGCTCGGCGTCGACGTCGATCACCACCAGCGGCTTGCCGGCGTCAGCCACCTCGGCGGCGATGGCGCGCCCGACGCGCCCCCACCCGCAGATGATCGTGTGGCCCTGCATCGAGCCGATGGTGCGGACCATTCGTCGTCTCCCCAGGAGGTCGAGCAGCCGACCCTCGATGAGGGTCTCGATGAGCACGCTGAACGCGTAGAGCGCGGCGCCGACCCCGAGCAGGATCAGCACCATCGTGAAGACCTTGCCGACGGTGGACAGCGGCTGGACCTCGCGGAACCCGACCGTGGCCACCGTGGTGACCGTCTGGTACAGCGCATCGACGAACCCGAAGCCGAGCAGCAGGTAGCCCACCGTGCCGGCCACGAGGACGGTGCCCAGGAGGGCGAGCGCCCCGCCGAGTCGACGCCAGTGGCTCACGCCCGCGGACGCTAACGCCCGCCAGGCGCGCCGAACAGGGTCGAGGGTCCCGATCCGGGGCCCTTCGGTAGCCTCGGGCCATGCCGAGCGCCGCATCGCCCCCGTTCACGCCCGACGTGGTCGCAGCCGTCACCGCCCACATGAACGCCGACCACCCCGAGGACAACCTGCTCATCGTGCGAGCCCTCGGCGGGTGCGCCGACGCCGTGTCGGCCAACCTCGTCGGCGTCGACGCCGAGGGGGCGCACTTCGCCGCCGAGCAGGCCGACGGCGCCGTCCAGGAGGCGGTGGTGGCGTGGTCGGGCCCGGTCACCGAGCGCGCCGCCATCCGCCACGAGGTGGTCCGCATGTACCAGGAGGCGTGCGCCGCCCTCGGCGTGGAACCCCGAGCGGCCGAGGAGCACTGAGTGCCGAAGGTGCTCGGCGGGTCGCTCGCCGCCCACCGCGAGCTCACCCTGGGGCGGATCTACGCCGCCCTCGGTCGACTCCTCGGCGAACGGGGCTACGACGCGCTCACCCTGGCCGACGTGGCCGAGGGCGCCGGCCTGGCCCGCACGGCCATGTACAACTACTTCGCCGACAAGGAGGCGCTGCTCGTGGGCTACGCCGCCCACGAGACGGCGGTGTTCGTGGCCCGGCTCGATGCCGAGCTGCGTGCGCTCGACAACCCGGTCGACCAGCTCCGCGCCTTCGTGCGGCTGCAGCTCGAGTACGTGGCCGCCAACCACCTCCCGCCCGGTCCGGCGCTGCGCGTCCTGCTGCCCGAGTCGGCCGCCGACGAGGTGCTGGCCCACGTGGGGGTCGTCGAGGAGCGGCTGCTCCACGTCCTGCGCGCCGGGCGCGACCGCCGCTACCTCCAGGTCGACGACCTCGACGCCACCGCCGCCATGATCTCGGCCTGCACCGGCCGAGCCGGGCTCGATGCCCCCGGCGGCGTCGATCGCCAGACGGCGGTCGACGCCACCGAGGCCTTCGTGCTGCGGGCGGTGGGTGCCCGCTTCGGCGCCGACGGGCGGCCCCGGCGCCTCCCGCGCCGCTGAGCCACCAGCAGCGGAGACCGGGGGTGCGGCTGC
>JAHBSN010000238.1 GCA_019639095.1 Actinomycetota bacterium | reverse complement strand
GTGGTGGCGAGGATCAACGATGCCAGCGAGCAGGGCGATGCCCTCACCCGGTCCGACGCCGCCGACGAGACCCCCGGGGTGGCCGAGGTGCGCCAATCGTTCCAGGTGATCTTCCTGCTCTACGGCCTGGTGGTCCCGCTCGTCACCGGCCTGTTCTTCCTGATCGTCACCTTCCAGAAGTCGGCCTCGCTCACCCTGCTGCACGCCATCGGGGCCCGGTCGTCCACGCTCGTGCGGTCCCTGCTGGTGCAGGTGCTGATCGTGATGGCGGCCGGCATCGCCCTCGGCACGGCGCTGTACGCCCCGCTGACGCAGGCGTCGGCCGGGTCGATCGCGCTGCGCTTCGACCTCGGCGCCGTCGTCTTCTGGGGTGCGCTGCTGCTCGTGCTCGGCCTGCTCAGCGCCCTGGTGGCCGCGCGGCGGGTGCTGGCCATCGACCCGTTGGAGGCCACCGTGGGCGGGGGGCAGCGATGAGGCTGGCCCTGCGCGAGCTGCGCCGCCGTCCGGGTCGCTTCGCGATCGCCACGGTCATCCTCACGCTGATCGCCGTCCTGCTCATGTTCCTGGGCGGCCTGCTCGACGGCCTCGTGGCGGCCAGCACCGGCGCGTTCCGGGCCCAGCAGGCCGACCTCGTCGTGTACTCGTCGGCGTCGCGGGACTCCCTCGTGCGCAGCCGCATCGAGCCCGACGTGCGGCAGCGGGTCGAGGCGGTCGACGGTGCCGCGGCGGTGGGCGGCCTCGACAGCGTGCAGCTCGGCGGGCGCCTCGACGGTCGCGATCCCCGGGACCTGCTCTCCATCGCGCTCTTCGGGTACGAGCTGGCGCCCGCCGGCCTCCCCGACACGCCGCCGGCGGTGGGCCGGGTGTACGCCGACGACGCCCTCCGCGCCGAGGGCGTGGAGGAGGGCACCACCATCGCCCTCGGGCCGGCGCGCACGGAGGTGGAGGTGGTGGGGTTCGTGTCCGACACCCGCTTCAACGGGCAGGGCTCGCTGTGGGGTTCGGCGGAGACGTGGGCGCAGGTCGTGAGCGCCAACCGTCCCGACGTGACTCTGGCCGACGGCGTGGTGCAGGCGCTCGTGGTGCGCGCCGCCGACGGGTCCTCGCCCGCCGAGGTGGCCGATCGCATCGACGCCGCCACCGACGGCGCCACGTCCACCCTCACCATCGCCGAGGCCATCGACGCGCTCCCCGGCGTGTCGCAGCAGCGCAGCGTGTTCAACCAGATCATCGGGGTCACCGCGGTGATCGCCATCGTGGTGGTGGCGCTGTTCTTCGCCCTCCTCACCGTGGAGCGCACCGGCCTGTACGGCGTGCTCAAGGCCGTGGGGGCCAGCTCGGGCACGCTGTTCGCCGGCGTGGTGCTGCAGGCCGTGGTCGTCACCCTCGTGGCGTCGGCCATCGGCGTGGGGGCCTCGCTGGTGCTCGATGCGGTGATCCCGGCGGGCACCATCCCGTTCGTGGCCACGTCGTCGCGGCTGGCCTCGAGCGTGGTCGTGCTCCTCGTGGCCGCCGTGGTGGGTTGCGCCTTCTCGCTCCGCCGGGTGCTGCGGGTCGACCCCGCCGCCGCCATCGGAGGATCCGCCTGATGTCCCCGTCCGCCGTCCGATCGTGGAGCGACCGATGACCCCCGCCGACACCGACACCGCCACCCGCACCGGCTCGGCCCTCGAGCTGCGCGCCGTCCGGAAGGTCTACGAGGTGGGCGACGACGAGGTGGTGGCCCTCGACCACGCCGACCTCACGGTGGCGGGCGACGAGATCGTGGCCCTGGTGGGACCCTCGGGCTCGGGCAAGACCACCTTGTGCTCGATCGCCGGCGGCCTCCTGTCGGCCACCGACGGCACCGTGGTGGTGGACGGCCAGGACATCACGGGCTACTCGGGCCGCCAGCTGACCGACTTCCGTCGCAGCTCGGTCGGCTTCGTGTTCCAGTCGGTCAACCTGGTCCCGTTCCTCACCGCCCGGGAGAACCTGCTGGTGGTCGACGAGGTCGGCCCCCGCAAGGGCAAGGTCGCTCGCGAGCGCGCCGACCAGCTCCTCGAGGAGCTGGGCCTGGCCGACCGGGCCGACAACCTGCCGGGCCAGCTCTCGGGCGGCCAGAAGCAGCGCGTGGCCATCGGCCGGGCGTTGATGAACGAGCCCGGCCTGGTGCTGTTCGACGAGCCCACCTCCGCGCTCGACAGCCACCTCGGCGACCAGGTGGTGGCACTCATCCGCGACGAGATGAAGGCCCGGGGGACCGCGGCGATCATCGTGACCCACGACGACCGCATCACCCACTACGCCGACCGCACCGTGCACATCGAGGACGGGCGCATCAGCGCCTGACGAGCGCCCGGCGCGTGGGGCAGGATCGCCGCCGTGCAGGTCCGTCGACTCGACCACGTGCAGCTGGCCATGCCCGAGGGGCGTGAGGCCGAGGCGCGGGCGTTCTACGAGGGCGTGCTCGCCATCCCGGAGGTGGCCAAGCCGCCCCACCTGGCGGCGCGCGGCGGCTGCTGGTTCGAGCGGGGGGACCTGAAGGTGCACCTGGGCGTCGATCCGCACTTCCGCCCGGCCACCAAGGCCCATCCGGCGCTGGTGGTGGACGACCTTGCCGGGTTCGTGGCCGCGGCCACCGCGGCCGGGCATCGCGTGGCGCACGACCAGCCGCTCGCCGGCTACGACCGGGCCTACGTCGACGACCCGTTCGGGAACCGCATCGAGCTGCTCGAGCCGTTGGCCTGACCTGGCGTTGCGTCCCGACCGGCCCGGTGGCGTACGCTGTCGCCGTCATCGAGAGCGGCCCGGGCGACCGGGTCCGGCAACCTGGGACGGACACCCAAGGTGCCCACTCACCCCTCGGGGTGGGGATGTGGCCGGTTCCGCCGGCAACGAAGTGTTCGGGTCCCGGCCCGGCGCAGGGCCTCCGAAGGTGTCCTCCCGCAGCGAACGCGAGGAGGAAGCGATGGACCACGCCGACGAGCACTGGGCCGACCACCGCTCCCTGCTCGCGCCCCCGCCGTGGATCCAGCCCCACGCCAGCACGCTGCCGGCGTCGGGGGCGTGGCGCTTCGGCGACCCGCTCGGACAGCGCCAGTTCATGCGGATGGCCGTGGATCGCGCCTTCGTGCTCGAGGGCGGCGGGCAGCTCCACGACATCACCGTGGCCTTCGAGACCTGGGGCACGCTCTCGCCCGAGGCCGACAACGCCGTGCTGGTGTGCCACGCGCTCACCGGCGACGCCCACGCCGCGGGCCCGGCCGGCGACGGGCACCCCACCCCCGGCTGGTGGGACAGCGCCATCGGTCCCGGCAGGGCCATCGACACCGATCGCTGGTTCGTGGTGTGCGCCAACGTCCTGGGCGGCTGCCAGGGCACCACCGGACCGGCCTCGCCCCACCCGGACCACCCCGGGCCCTACGGCCCGCACTTCCCGGTGGTGTCCATCCGCGACATCGTCCGCACCCAGGCCCGCCTGGCCGACGCCCTCGGCGTGGCCCGCTGGCACGCGGTGGTGGGCGGCTCGATGGGCGGCATGCAGGCCCTCGAGTGGGGGGTCATGTACCCGGAACGGGTGGGCCGGCTCGTGGCCATCGCCACCTGCGCGGCGGCCACCGCCCAGCAGATCGCCTGGTGGAGCACCGGCCGGCGCGCCATCGCCCTGGACCCCAAGTGGCGCAACGGCGACTACTACGACGCGCCACCGGGGGAGGGGCCCCACGCCGGCCTGGCCCTGGCCCGCCAGATCTCCCAGGTCACCTTCCGCAGCGACGACGTGTTCACCGACCGGTTCGGTCGCGAGCCGGTGGAGCCGCTGGCCGGCCGGTTCGAGATGTGGCAGCGGTTCCAGGTGGAGCGCTACCTCGACTACCACGGCACGAAGCTGTCGCGCCGCTTCGACGCCAACTCCTACCTGCTGCTCACCAAGGCCATGGACCTCCACGACCTCGCCCGCGGCCGCGGCGGGCTCGAGAGCGCCCTCCGGCGCATCGCCGCGCCGCTGCTGGCCATGGGCGTCACCTCGGACATCCTGTACCCCGAGTACCAGCAGCGGGAGCTGGTCGACGGGGTCCGGGCGGCGGGCGGGCGGGCGGCGTACCACGAGATCGACAGCCCCCACGGGCACGACGCGTTCCTGATCGACACCGACCAGGTGGCCGCCGCCCTGGTCCCGTTCCTCGAGGGAGACCTCCCATGACCGACGAGCCCACCGCCGAGACGGCGCCGCGCCACGTGGAGACCCGGGCCATCCTCGGAGGCCGTCGCGGCGACGGCACCTCGCTGGCGCCGGTGCTGTGGCCCACGTCGACGTTCGCGTCCGAGACGGTGGACGACGCCCGGCGGATGGCCACCTCGGTGGGCGCAGACCGGTTCTACAGCCGCTACGGCAATCCCACGGTGGCCGGCTTCGAGGACCTGATCGCCGACCTCGAGGGCGCCGAGGCGGCCCGGGCGTTCGCGTCGGGCATGGGGGCGGTGTCGGCGGTGGTGCTCGGCCTGTGCTCGGCTGGCGACCACATCGTGGCCCAGCGCCAGCTCTACGCCGCCACCCAGCTGCTGTTCCAGGCCGTGTGCCCGCGCTTCGGCATCGACGTGACCTTCGTCGACGGCACCGAGCCCGGCGCGTTCGCCGCCGCCGTCCGGCCCGGCAAGACCACGCTGGTGTTCGCCGAGACGCCGGCCAACCCGAAGCTCGACGTGATCGACCTCGACGAGGTGGGCGCGGTGGCCGGGCCGGTCACCGTGGTCGACGCCACCTTCGGCACGCCGGTGCTCCAGCAGCCGCTGCGCCACGGGGTCGACCTGGTGCTCCACTCCGCCACCAAGGGCATCGCCGGGCACAACGACGCCACGCTCGGCGTGGTGGCGGGCAGCCGCGAGCTCATCGACTGGCTGTGGGGGTTCGCGGTGCTGCACGGGGCCTCGGCCTCGCCCTACGACGCGCTCAACGCCACCCGCGGCATCCGCACGCTGCCCGTGCGGATGCGCCAGCAGTGCGACTCGGCGCTGGCGCTCGCCACGTTCCTCGAGGGTCGCGGCGACGTGGTGGACGTGCGGTACCCGGGGCTGGCCTCGCATCCCCAGCACGAGCTGGCCATGCGGCAGATGTCGGCCGGCGGCAGCCTGGTCACCTTCGACCTCGCCGGCGGGCTCGACGCCGGTCGCCGGTTCGTGGAGGCGGTGGAGGTCGCCCGCCTCGCCACCTCGCTCGGGGGTCCCGAGACGCTCGTGACCCACCCGGCGTCCACCACCCACGTCAACCTGCTGCCCGACGAGCTGGCCGCCAACGGCATCGGGCCGGGCACGATCCGGTTGTCGGTGGGCCTCGAGCACGCCGACGACCTGGCCGCCGACCTGGCCCGGGCCCTCGACGCCGCCACCCCGTAGGACCGCCGGTGCCCGAGATGGTGGAGGTCGAGGTGTACCGGCTCCTGGCCGAGCGCGCCGTCGGCCGGCGGGTGGCGAAGGTGGAGGCCCCCGACGCGTGGTTCCTGAAGGGCGGCCTCAGCCCCGACCAGGTGACGTCGGCGGTGGAGGGCGCCACCATCGTCGGCACCGCGCGCCGGGGCAAGCTCCTGCTGGTGCACCTCGATGGCCACCGGCCCGTGCTGGGACTGCGGTTCGGGATGACCGGCCGGCTGGTGCTCGACGGCGAGTCGCCCATCGCCCAGCTGATCTACGCGTCCGACCGGGACCTGGCGGCGTGGGACCGGTTCGCCCTCGTGTTCGACGACGGCGCTCGCCTGCGGCTGTCGGACCCGCGTCGGCTCGGTGCCGTGGAGCTCGATCCCGACCTCGACGCCCTCGGCCCCGACGCGTGGACCATCACCCTCCGCCAGCTGCGCAGCGCGCTGGCCGGATCCACCGCGCCGCTCAAGGCGCGCCTCCTGGACCAGTCGAGGGTGGCCGGCCTCGGCAACCTGCTGGTGGACGAGGCGCTGTGGCGGGTGGGCCTCGACCCGGCCCGCCCCGCCGGCGGGCTCGACGAGGGCGAGCTGGCCCGGCTCCACCGCCAGGTCCGGGCCACGGTCCAGCGGTCGTTCGACCGCGGTGGCTCCCACACCGGCGACCTCATGGGCGAACGCCACCGCGGCGGCACCTGCCCCCGCGACGGCGCCCCGCTGCTGCGGCGCACCATCGGCGGTCGCACCACCTACTCCTGCCCGGTCCACCAGCGGTGACGGCCACGCCCGGTGGTGGCGCGGCGTCCGGGTGCGGTGGCGCCCGGTACGATCAGGCCCCCGTGGCCGCCCTGCACCCCCGTCCCGCTCCGGCCCGGCCCGGACCTCGCG
>JAHBSN010000237.1 GCA_019639095.1 Actinomycetota bacterium | reverse complement strand
GCAGCTCCACCCGCCAGAACCGCTGGAGGCGCGTCATGCCCAGGCCGTCGGCGGCGTCGCGCGCCGACTGCGGCACCCCGTCGATGCCGGCCACGATGTTCCGCACCATGATCAGCAGCGTGTAGCTGGTGAGCGCGATCACCGCCGCGGTCCAGTTCGAGTTGTAGGTGACCAGCACGCCGAAGAGGGCCAGGCTCGGGATGGTGTAGAGGAACCCGGCGAAGGTGGTGATCGGCCCGAGCGTCCAGCGGAACCGCAGGGCGATGGCGGACAGCGCCGACGAGATCACCAGGCCCAGGGCCACCGGCACCACGGTCAGCTCGAGGTGCTGGCGGGTGCGGGCCCACAGCTCGTCGGGCGTGCGCTCGCGCCGGAACAGGTACTCCCAGCGAACGATCGGGTTGGTGGCCTGGGTGTCCTCGCTCAGCGCGCCGATCCGCGCTCGGATCCACCAGGCCGCGAGCCCGGCCGCCACCACCAGCCCGACCACCACGAGGCGGCGGCGGGTCACCGGGCCAACCCCTCCCGGATGTGCTCCAGGGACAAGATGCCGCCGAAGGTGCCGTCGTCGTTGCGCACCACGGCGTTGGCCGAGCGGGCGGTGAGGATCACCTCGAGCGCCTCGCGCAGGCTCGACGCCGGCGCCACCTGGGCGGCCGGCGGCAACGGGGTGAGGGCATCGAGCGTGGCGCCGGGGTCCGCGCCCAGGGCGCGCACGTCGTCGGCCGCCACCCAGCCGGCGAAGCGATCGCCGTCCACCAGCCCCAGCCAGGTGCCGCCGAGGCGGGTCAGCACGTCGCACCCGACGGTCGCCGTCGCGTCGATGGGGGCCACCGGGCCCTGGTCGAGGTCGAGGTCGGCCACCCGGGCCAGCGCCAGGCGCTTGATGGAGCGCTCCTGGCCCACGAAGCGGGCGACGAAGTCGTTGGCCGGCTCGGCCAGCAGGCGATCGGGGCTGGCCACCTGCTCGAGGACCCCGCCGACGTTGAGCACCGCCACCCGGTCGCCCAGGCGGATCGCCTCGTCGATGTCGTGGGTGACGAGCACGATGGTCTTGTGGAGCCGGCTCTGGAGGGCCACCAGCTCGTCCTGGAGGTGGGCGCGCACGATCGGGTCGACGGCGCCGAAGGGCTCGTCCATGAGCAGCACGGGCGGGTCGGCGGCCAGGGCCCGGGCCACGCCCACCCGCTGCTGCTGGCCGCCCGACAGCTCGGAGGGGTAGCGGGGCAGCAGGTCGTCGTCTATGCCCACCAGCTCGGCCAGCTCCGCCACCCGGGCGGCGGTGCGCTCGCCGTCCCAGCGCAGCAGCGACGGCACGGTGGCGATGTTCTGCGCCACCGTCCGGTGCGGGAACAGACCGATCTGCTGGATCACGTAGCCGATGCTGCGGCGCAGCTCGGTGGTGGAGCGGTCCCGGATGTCGACCCCGCCGATGGCGATCGAGCCGTCGGTGGGCTCGATCAGGCGGTTGATCATCCGCATGGTGGTGGTCTTGCCGCAGCCCGACGGGCCGATGAGCACGGTGATCTCGCCCGCGCCCATGGTGAGGTCCAGCGGAGCGACCGCCGGTCCGGCGGCACCGTCGAAGGTCTTGGTGACCCCGCGCAGCTCGATCGCTTCGCCGGTCACCGCGGGTCACCCCCGGGCCCGAAGGCTCGCCACCGCTGCCAGTCGATCGGAGCAGCGTACCGAGGGGGGCGGCGCTTCGGGCAGGTCCCGGGCGCGACGACGGCGCAGCCGGAGCTGCGCCGCACGAGGTGGGCCCCCAACGCGGGGGCGTTCCGGAGGGCTTCGGTCAGCCGCGCCCGGCGTTGGGCTTGGTGCCGTGGTTCGCCTTCTTGCGGCGGGCGTTGATCTTGCGCTTGTCCGTCTTCTTCGACATAAGGGACTCCACGCTAGGTGGTGGGGTGCGAGCGGGTCCAGGCGAGGAGGTCGTCGGCCGCCCAGGTGTTCACGATCCGCTCGGGCTCGATCCCGTGGGCCGCCGCCTTGTCGCAGCCGTAGGCCTGGAACTCGAGCTGGCCCGGCGCGTGGGCGTCGGTGTCGATGCTGATCTTGCAGCCCCAGTCGAGCGCGAGGTCGAGCAGCTCGGGCGGCGGGTCCTGGCGCTCGGGCCGGCAGTTGATCTCCACCGCCGTGTCGAACCGGGCGCAGGCGGCGAACACGATCTCGGCGTCGAAGGTGGCCTGCGGACGGATCACCCGCTGGTCGGGGCCGAACCCGCTGACCTTGCGGCCGGTGCAGTGGCCCAGGATGTCGACGTGGGGGCTGGCGATGGCCAGCACCATGCGCTCGGTCATCGCCCGCTCGTCCATGCGCAGCTTGCTGTGCACCGACGCCACCACCACGTCGAGCCGCTCCAGCAGGTCCTCGTCCTGGTCGAGGGCGCCGTCGGCGAGGATGTCGACCTCGATCCCGGTGAGGAGCCGGAACGGGGCCAGGCGCTCGTTGAGCTCGTCGATCTCGTCGAGCTGGGCCTCGAGGCGCTCGCGGTTGAGGCCGTGGGCCACGGTGAGGCGCGGGGAGTGGTCGGTGACCACCAGGTAGTGGTGGCCCAGCTCCATCGCGGTGCGGGCCATGGTCTCCACCGATGCGCCGCCGTCGCTCCAGGTGGAGTGCGTGTGGCAGTCGCCCTTGAGGGCCTCCCGGATGGCGGCACCGTCGCCCAGCGGGATCTGGGTGGTCGCCTCCAGGTCGACGATGCGGGTGGGCACCTGGCCGGCGGCGGCCTGGGCGATGACCTCGCCGGTGCTGGCGCCGATGCCGGGCAGCTCGGTGAGCGTGCCGGCGTCCAGCCGCCGCTCGAGCTCGCCCTCGGGCAGGGCCCGGAGCACCTCGGCGGCCCGCAGGAACGCGGCCGTCTTCTGCGACGGCAGCAGCCCCCGGTCCTGCAGGTAGGCCACCCGCTCCAGCGCCTCGATCGGGTCCATGGGCGCACACGGTACCCAGGGTCGTCCGGGATCGGGCCGCTACCGTCGCTCGGCGTGACCACCTTCCGGGCCATCGCCACCGACCTGGACGGCACGCTGGTGCGATCCGATCGCTCGATCTCGGCGCGGGCGCGCGCCGCGGTCCGGGCGGCCGAGGAGGCGGGCTGGGCCGTGGTCATCGCCACCGGGCGGCCGCCCCGCTGGATCGCGCCCGTGGTCGACGCGCTGGGCGAGCGCGGCCTGGTGGTGTGCGCCAACGGGGCCAGCGTCTACGACCCCGCCCGGCACGAGCTGGTGGCGCGCACCGAGCTGGCGCCGGAGGTGGCCGAGGCGATCATCGACGACGTGGCCGACGCCTTCCCCGAGGCCGTGGTGGGCCTCGAGCAGGGGTTCGACTTCTCCGTCGACGACCGCTTCCGCGAGCTGGCCGAGGGGCTCCAGACCCGCATCGAGGACCTGCGCATCGGCCCGGTCCGGTCGTTCCTCGACCGGCCCGTCACCAAGCTCATCGTCCGCCTCCCGCACCCGGCCGCGCCGGGCACCGCCGACGCCGTGCGCTCGGTGGTGGGCGACCGGGCGCTGGTCACGCACTCCACCGACGAGTCGTTCCTCGAGCTGTCGCACCCGAGCGCCCACAAGGCGGCCACCGTCGAGCGCCTCCTGGTGGACCGGGGCATCGCCGCCGCCGAGGTGGTGGCGTTCGGCGACATGCCGAACGACCTCGAGCTGATCCGCTGGGCGGGGTGGGGCGTCGCGGTCGCCAACGCCCACCCCGTGCTGCGCGAGGAGGCCGACGAGGTCACCGCATCCAACGACGACGACGGCGTGGCCGTCGTGGTGGAGCGCCTCCTGGGCGCCGGCGGGTGATCCTCGCCACCGGGCTGGCCCTGCTGTCCGCCACCCTCCACGCCACCTGGAACCTGCTGCTGAAGACCGCTCCCGACGCCGAGCGGGACCTCACCTCGTGGGGCCTCTACCTCGTGGGCGGGGTGCTGGTGATCCCGGTGTCGGTGGCGCTCGGGGGACCGGGCCTGGTGGCGGTGCCGTGGCTCGCCCTGTCGGGCCTCGTGCACGTGGCCTACATCGTCGGGCTCGTCTCGGCGTACCAGCACGGCGACTTCTCCCTCGCCTACCCGTTGGCCCGAGGCAGCGGCGCCCTCGCCGCCGCCATCGGCGGTGCCGTGCTGCTGGGCGACCGCCTCCCGTGGCCGGCCTGGGTGGCCATCGCCGTGGTGGCCGCGGCGCTCGTGTCGCTGGTCGGGCGTGGCGTGTCGCTCTGGAGCGTGCGCGGCGCGCTGCTGACCGCCGCCGCCATCGGCACCTACACGGTGGTCGACGCCCACGGCGCACGCGTCAGCGTCGACCCGCTCGCCTACGGCCTCACCACCACCGCCACCGCGGCGGTGGGCGTGTCGCTCGTCTTCCTGGTCCGGCGTCGGCACCGGGCGCTCGTGGCCGCCTGGCCCCAGCACCGGGCGCGGTGGATCGCGGCGGGCGCCTGCCTCGCCACCGCCTACACCCTGGTCGTGGTGGCCACCCGGCACGCGCCGGTGGGCTACGTGGCCATGCTGCGCGAGTCGTCGGTGGTGCTGGGCGCGTTCCTCGGCTGGCGGTTCCTGCACGAGTCGCTCGGCGGGCGGCGCCTGGTGTCGTCGCTGGTGATCCTGGCGGGCATGCTCGGGCTCATCGCCGCCACCCTCTGAGCGGCCTCCGGGCCGGCATCGGCCGACCGGTAGCGTGGCCGACCGTATGGAACGCTTCGGCTTCGTCGGCCTCCCCAACTCGGGCAAGTCCTCGCTCTACAACGCCCTGGCCGGGGGCGGCGCGCTGGCGGCGCCCTACGCCTTCGCCACCACCGACCCCAACGTCGGCGTGGCCAAGGTGCCCGACCGCCGGCTGGACCAGCTGGCCGCCATGTCGAGCAGCCGCAAGGTCGTGCCGGCCAGCGTGCAGTTCGTCGACATCGGCGGGCTGGTCGAGGGCGCGAGCACCGGGGAGGGCCTGGGCAACCAGTTCCTCGCCCACATCCGCGAGGTCGACACCGTGGTGTTCCTGCTGCGGGCCTTCGTCGACGACGACGTGCCCGGCCCGTCCGATCCGCTCGAGTGCCTGCGCGTGCTCGAGATCGAGCTGGCCCTGGCCGACCTCGAGACCGTCGAGGGCCGGGTGGAGAAGCGGCGCAAGGCCGCCAAGCAGGACAAGTCGCTCGGACCGTTGGTGGAGGCGCTCGACGCCGCCCACGCCCTCCTCGCCGAGGGCGTGCCGATCTACCGCGGCACCCTCACCGCCGACCAGCGCGCCGTGCTCAAGGAGGAGTTCCTGCTCACCAACAAGCCGGTCCTGGCGCTGGTGAACGTGGGCGAGGACGACCTCGACCGCATCCCCGAGATCACCGCCCCGGTGGCCGCCGAGCTCGGCAACCGCGCCGAGGTGATCGGGATGTGCGTGCAGCTGGAGGCCGAGGCCGCCCAGTTCACCGGCGAGGAGCGCCTGGAGATGCTCGAGGCCCTGGGCCTCGGCGAGGGCGGCCTCGAGCGCTTCATCCACGCCGCCTACCAGCTCATGGGTCTGCGCACGTACTTCACCACCGGCGAGAAGGAGAGCCGGGCCTGGACCTTCCGGGCCGGGTCCAAGGCGCCGCAGTGCGCCGGGCGGATCCACACCGACTTCGAGCGGGGCTTCATCCGCGCCGAGGTCATCCACTGGGACGAGCTGCTGGAGATCGGCTCGTGGTCCAAGGCCCGCGAGGTCGGCAAGATCCGCGTGGAGGGCAAGGACTACGAGGTCGCCGACGGCGACGTGCTCGAGTTCCGGTTCAACGTGTAGCGGGTCGGGAGGCGGGCTCGACCGATGGCCTGGCTGCTGCGCGACGGCGAGGTGCTCGCCAGCCTGGAGGTGGCGTCCGATCGGCGCGCCCGGTCCCGAGGGCTGCTCGGTCGCGACGGCATCGAGGGCGCCCTGCTGCTCGAGCGCACCCGTTCGGTGCACACCGTGGGCATGCGGTTCGCCATCGACGTGGCCGTGTGCGACGCCGACCTGGTGGTGCTGCGCACCCGTCGCGTGCGACCCGGCCGCGTCACGTTCCCGGTGCGGCGAGGGCGTCAGGTGATCGAGGCCGAGGCCGGTGCGTTCGCCCGGTGGGGCCTGGTGCCCGGCGACCGCCTCGAGGTCCGACGGTGACCGGCCGGCTGGTGCTGGTGGGCACGCCCATCGGCAACCTCGGCGACCTCTCGCCGCGCGCCGTGGAGGCGCTGGCCGACGCCGACCTCGTGTGCTGCGAGGACACGCGGCGCACCGGCCGGCTCCTCCAGCACGCCGGCGTGCGCGCCGCCGCCCTGCGGGTCGTCAACGAC
>JAHBSN010000236.1 GCA_019639095.1 Actinomycetota bacterium | reverse complement strand
ATGCCGCGGCCGCGGTCGAGCTCGAGGATCCAGCCGGCCACGTTGTCGAGGAAGTAGCGGTCGTGGGTGATGGCCACGATGGTGCCGTGGTAGTCGCGCAGGAACCGCTCCAGCCACGCCACCGACTCGGCGTCGAGGTGGTTGGTGGGCTCGTCGAGCAGCAGGAGGTCGGGGGCCGACAGCAGGAGCCGGCACAGCGCCACGCGGCGCCGCTCGCCACCGGAGAGGTTCCCGACCTCGGCGTCGCCCGGCGGCAGCCGCAGCGCGTCCATGGCGATCTCGATCTTGCGGTCGAGGTCGTTGGCGCCCTTGGCCGCGATCTCGGCCTCGAGGCGAGCCTGCTCCTCGCCGATCTTCTCGTAGTCGGCGTCGGGGTCGGCGTACCTGGCGAGGCAGGCGTCGTACTGCTCGAGGAGCCCGGCCACCTCGGCCACGCCGTCGAGCACGTTCTCCTTGACCGTCTTGGTCTCGTCGAGGTGAGGCTCCTGCTCGAGCATGCCCACGCTGAAGCCGGGGGTGAGGCGGGCCTCGCCGGTGAAGCCGTCGTCGCGCCCGGCCATCACCTTCAGCAGCGACGACTTGCCGGCGCCGTTGGCGCCCAGCACGCCGATCTTGGCGCCCGGGTAGAACGACAGGTTGATGTCCTTCAGCACCTCGCGATCGGGCGGGTAGAACCGGGTGAGCTTGCGCATCGTGTAGATGTACTGGGCGCTCATCGGGCGCAGACCTCCGGGTCGATCGGGCGGCGCCCGGCTCCGGGCGCGACGGACCAGGGTAGTGGTGCGGCTCCTTCGCCCTATCGGGCGGTGGCCTCGGGTTCCACCCGGGTGGGGTCGGGCAGGTCGAGCTTGGCGAGGACCCGGGCGAGCGAGCGCAGGTCGGCCGTGCTCAGCACGTCGAGCACCTCTGGCGGCTGGGCGAACCCGTCCATGCCGGCCCGACGGGTGACGAGCCCGGGGTCGGTGAGCCAGACCTCCTTGACCCGACGGTCGGCGGGGGAGACCCGCCGCTCCACCAGGCCGAGCTCCTCGAGGCGATCGATCCGGTTGGTGACCCACGACGCGTCGCAGGACCAGTGCTCGGCGAGCGCTCGCTGGGTGACCCCCTCGCCGGGCTGGAGGTGGAACAGGGAGATCAGGTCGCTGATGTGGAGGCCGAGGTCTCCCGCCACCTCCTCCCGGCGGTGCTGGTGCGACAGGAACAGGTTGGCGATCTGGACCCAGGCCGACGCCGCCAGCTGCTCGCGCTCGGGTGCGTCGGGGGGCAGCGGGGTGTCGGTGAGCGAGACCTGGATCACCATGGCCCCATCGTAGGCAATCGTTGGCAGAGGTCAATCGTTGAGGTGAATCAATCCTTGACAGATCACAACGAAACCGGGAGGGTGGTGACCATGTCCGGATCCACCGCTCCCGCCATCGAGCTCGCCGGCGTGACCAAGCGCTTCGGCGACGTGCAGGCCCTCGCCGGCGTCGACCTGCAGGTCGAGCCCGGCACCGTCTACGGCCTGCTCGGCCCCAACGGGGCGGGCAAGACCACCGCGGTGCGCGTCCTGACCACCATCATCCGACCCGACGCCGGGCGAGCGGAGGTGCTCGGCCTCGACGTCACGACCCACCCCGAGCGGGTCCGCGCCAGCATCGGCCTCGCCGGCCAGTACGCGGCCGTCGACGAGCAGCTCACCGGGCGGGAGAACCTCCGGCTGGTGGGCCAGCTCTGCCACCAGCCCCGCGCCGAGGTGGTCCGGCGGGCCGACGAGCTGCTCGAGCGGTTCTCGCTCACCGACGCCGGCGACCGACCGCTCAAGACCTTCTCCGGTGGCATGCGCCGTCGCCTCGACCTGGCCGCCTCGCTGGTGCACCGTCCGCCGGTGCTGTTCCTGGTCGAGCCCACCACGGGCCTCGACCCCCGGAGCCGCCAGGACCTCTGGGACCTGATCCGGGAGCTGGTGGCCGACGGCACCACGCTGCTGCTCACCACGCAGTACCTCGAGGAGGCCGACCAACTGGCCGACCGAATCGCGGTGATCGACCACGGTGCGGTGATCGCCGATGGGACCGCAGCCGAGCTCAAGGCGCAGATGGGCGCCACGGTGCTGGAGGTGGCCTTCGCCGACGTGGCCACGGCCCACTCGGCGCTCGAGACCGTGGCCGGCGTGGCACCGGGCGCGGAGGTCGACGGGATCGCCGTCCGGGCCCCGGTGGACGACGGCGCTCGCCGCGCCATGGACGTGCTGCGCGCCCTCGACGGCGCCGGGATCGACGTCGCCGGCCTCACCATCCGCGAGCCGAGCCTCGACGACGTGTTCCTGAAGCTCACCGGACGGCGGGCCGAGGAGGACCTCGACCCCGATGCCCCCGCCGTCGCGGACCCCCGACCGACCGCCGACGTCGCCGCCCAGGGAGGATCCCGATGACCACCACCGCCACCGGCCACGTCGCCGCCGAGGCCCGTCCGGAGGCGGCCGAGGTGGCCGACGGGTCCAAGCTCGCCTGGGCGGCGCGGGACACGGCTGCGCTCGTCAAGCGCAACCTCCTCCACTACACCCGCGTGCCCCAGCTGCTGGTGTTCACCTTCGTGCAACCGATCATGTTCGTCCTGCTGTTCCGCTACGTCTTCGGCGGCACCATCCAGATCCCGAACGTGGCCTACGTCGACTACCTGATGCCGGGGATCTTCGGGCAGATCGTGGTGTTCGGCGCCACCTCCACGGCGATCGGGCTGGCCGAGGACATGGGCAGCGGCATCATCGAGCGGTTCCGGTCGCTGCCCATGGTGCGGCTGTCGGTGCTGGCCGGGCGCACCGGGGCCGACTTCGTCCGCAACACCGGCGTGGTGGTCGTGATGCTGATCGTGGGCGTGGCCGTCGGCTTCCGCCCGAAGGGCGGCGCGATCGCCATCGCCGCCGCCTGCCTCCTGGTGCTGGCCTTCGCCTTCGCCCTCTCCTGGATCATGGCGCTGGTGGGGCTCAAGGTGGCCAACGCCGAGGCGGCCCAGGCGGTGGCGTTCCCGATGCTGTTCCCGCTCACCTTCGCCTCGGCGGCGTTCGTGCCGGTGAACTCGATGCCCGGTTGGCTGCAGGTGTTCGCGGCCCACCAGCCGGTGACGGTGGTGGTCAACGCCGCCCGGGGGCTCATGCTCGGGCCCGAGGTGGCGGCCGACCTGGAGCGCTACGGCGTGTTCAACACGTCCACCACGGGCTACGTGCTCCAGAGCGTGGCGTGGATCGTGGCGATCCTCGCCGTCTTCGTCCCCCTGGCCGTGCGGCAGTTCAATCGCAGCTGAGGCACCCCGAACCGGGACCGGCCGATAAGTAGGGTGGCGGCCCCGGAGGACCCACCACATGTCGAAGCTCAGCGCCGCATCGCCCGCGGTCGCTCCCAGGTACCTGCCCTTCCAGCTCTACTACGCCGCCCTCGACACCTGGCGGGGGCGCCGCGCCGCCGAGCTGCGCTCGTCGATCCTGGTGGCCGGCGCCCCCCGGTCGGGCACCACCTGGCTGGGCGACGTGGTGGCCGCGCTGGCCGGCTGGCCGCTGCTGCACGAGCCCACCCACACCCACAAGGTGCCCGAGCTGCGCGACGGCCATGGGTGGGACGGTCGCCCGTTCCGCGAGCCGCTCGAGGCCGACCCCGAACTGGCCGCAGACCTCGAGCAGCTCCTCACCGGGCGCTACCTGGGACCGGGGCTCGTGCCCCGCTCGCGGGCCATGGACGCGGCGCTGTGGGCGCGGCGGCCCATGGTGTCCAAGGTGATCGACGTCAACCTCATGCTCCCCTGGATGGCCCACCACCTGCCGTGGCTGCGCACGGTGCACGTGGTCCGCCACCCGCTGGCGGTGGTCGCGTCGCAGGAGGCGCGCACCGAGTCGATCTGGTCGGGCATGCGCGAGATCGGGCCGCCCTACGAGCACTTCATCGCCGCCCACCCCGAGTACGCGGTGCCCACCTCCTACGAGACCGTGGCCGAGACCCTGGTCACGATCTGGGCCCTGGAGCACGCCTGGCTCCGCGATCGGGCCGACGACCTCACCGGGCTGATCCAGCTCCGCTACGAGGACCTCCGCGCCGACCTCGCCGCCGAGGCCCCCCGCCTGGCCGCCCGGCTCGACCTGCCGGCCCCGTCCGACGAGCTCGTGTCGCAGCTCGACCGGCCCAGCCGCACCGTCAACCGGACCGCGTCCACCCTCGGCAAGGACGCCGCGAGCGGGTGGCGCGAGCGCTACCGGGGCGAGCAGCTCGACCGCCTCCGGGCCATCCTCGAGCGCTTCGACCACCCCTTCTACGGCCCTGAGGCGCTCTGACCCGAGCCTGTAGCATCGATGGAGATGCCCGACTCCCAGAAGCCCACCGACGCCCTCGGACCCAACGCCTGGCTCGTCGACGAGATGTACGAGCAGTACCTGGCGAACCCCGCCTCGGTGAGCGAGAGCTGGAGGGACTTCTTCGCCGACTACCAGCGGGACTCCGACGTCACCGCCAGCGTGGTCGACAAGGCCCTGCCGGCCCGGGGGCGCACCGGCGACACCACGCAGGTGGAGGCCGTGCGCGCCGGGGCGCCCGCCCCATCGGCCGCCCCCGCCCCGGCCGCCGCTCCGGCTCGGTCCACCGGCATCTCGGCCGACGGCACGGTGGAGGTGCCCGGCGAGGTGCTCCGCGGCGCCGGCGCCGCCATCGTCCGCAACATGGAGGCCAGCCTCGAGGTCCCCACGGCCACCTCGTTCCGCGAGGTGCCGGCCAAGCTGCTCGAGATCAACCGGCGCATCATCAACGGCTACCTGGGCCGCACGCGCGGCGGCAAGGTGTCGTTCACCCACATCATCGGGTTCGCCATCGTGCGGGCGGTGGCCGACGCCGTGCCCAACATGAACGCCTCGTTCCTGGTGGGCCCCGACGACAAGCCCCGCGTGGTCAAGCACCCCACGGTGGGCCTGGGCCTCGCGGTCGACGTGGAGAAGAAGGGCGGCGGCCGCTCGCTGCTCGTGCCGGTGATCAAGGACGCCGACACGCTCGACTTCCGCGGGTTCTGGGGTGCCTACGAGGACCTCATCCGCAAGGTGCGCTCCAACAAGCTCACCCCCGACGACTTCGCCGGCGCCACCATCACCCTCACCAACCCGGGCACGATCGGCACCGTCCAGTCGGTGCCGCGCCTCATGCCCGGCCAGGGCGTGATCGTGGGCGTCGGCCGGCTGGACTACCCCGCCGCCTTCGCCGGTTCGGACCCCGAGGCGCTGGCCGAGATGGGCCTGTCGAAGGTGATGACGGTCACCTCCACCTACGACCACCGCATCATCCAGGGCGCCGAGTCGGGCCTGTTCCTGAAGCGCATCCAAGAGCTGCTGATGGGGGCCGACGACTTCTACGGCCAGATCTTCCAGTCGCTCGGCGTGCCCTACACCGCCGTCCAGTGGCTGCCCGACGACAACCCGGCCGACAAGGAGCAGGCCCGGCTCGAGAAGCAGATGCACGTGCAGACGCTGATCAACATGCACCGCGTGCGCGGCCACCTCATCGCGGACCTCGATCCGCTGGCGTGGAAGGAGCCGCAGATGCACAGCGAGCTCGATCCCGCCACCTACGGCCTCACCATCTGGGACCTCGAGCGCGAGTTCCTCACCACCGGCGTGGGCGGCACCCACCGCATGAAGCTGGGCGACCTGCTGCACGTCCTGCGCGACGCGTACTGCCGCACCGTGGGCATCGAGTACATGCACATCTCCGACCCGGTGCAGAAGCGGTGGATCCAGGAGCACGTCGAGGGCGTGAGCAGCCGCATCGACCCCGAGGAGCAGCGCCACATCCTCGGCCGGCTCAACGCCGCCGAGGCGTTCGAGAAGTTCCTCGCCACCAAGTACGTCGGCCAGAAGCGCTTCGGCATCGAGGGGGCCGAGTCGGCCATCCCGGTGCTCGACGCCCTCCTCGAGGAGGCCGCCACCGAGGGCCTCGACGGCGTGGTGATGGGCATGGCGCACCGCGGGCGGCTCAACGTGCTCACCAACATCGTCGGCAAGGACTACGACCAGCTGTTCCGGGAGTTCGAGGGCTACATCGACCCGGAGTCCACCCAGGGCTCGGGCGACGTCAAGTACCACCTCGGCCAGACCGGCACCTTCACCAGCCGCACCGGCCACACGATCCCGGTGGAGCTCGCCGCCAACCCGAGCCACCTCGAGACGGTCGACCCGGTGGTGGAGGGCATGGTGCGGGCCAAGCAGGACCTCATCAACGACCCCGAGGCGTTCTCGGTGCTCCCGCTGCTGCTGCACGGCGACGCCGCCTTCGCCGGCCAGGGCGTGGTGGCCGAGACCCTCAACTGCAGCCA
>JAHBSN010000235.1 GCA_019639095.1 Actinomycetota bacterium | reverse complement strand
CGGCTTGGCCCACGGCGGAAGGGCGGTCCTAGATTTCGGCCATGACGTCGACCCTCGTCCTGCTCCGCCACGGCCAGAGCACCTGGAACGCCGAGAACCTCTTCACCGGTTGGTGGGACGCCGACCTGTCCGAGCAGGGCCGGTCCGAGGCCACCGCGGCGGGCGAGCTCATGGCCGAGGCCGGCCTGGCGCCCGACGTGGTGCACACGTCGCTGCAGACCCGGGCCATCCGCACCGCCAACCTCGCGCTCGACGCCATGGGGCTGCTGTGGCTGCCGGTGAAGCGCCACTGGCGGCTGAACGAGCGCCACTACGGCGACCTCACGGGTCGGGACAAGGCCCAGGCCACCGCCGAGTTCGGGGCCGACCAGGTGAAGGAGTGGCGTCGCAGCTACGACACCCCGCCGCCGCCCACCTCGCCCGGCAACGAGTTCGACCCCAACGCCGACCCCCGCTACGCCCACATCCCCGCCGACGTCCTGCCCCAGAGCGAGTGCCTGGCCGACGTGGTGGCGCGCATGCTCCCCTACTGGTTCGACCAGATCGTGCCCGACCTCGCCCACGGCGCCACCGTGCTCGTGGCCGCCCACGGCAACAGCCTGCGCGCCCTGGTGAAGCACCTCGACGGCATCAGCGACGAGGCCATCGCCGAGCTGAACATCCCCACCGGCGTGCCCCTCGTCTACGAGCTCGACGACGACGCCCGGCCCGCCGAGGCCAAGCCCTGGGAGCAGCGGGCGCTGGGCGACCCCGAGGCCATCGCCGCTGCCGCCGCTGCGGTGGCCGCGCAGGCCTCCGCCCCTCCCGCCTGATTCCCGGCAGAGCGGGCAGCGACGCCGTACGCTTCGGCGCCATGGCATCGCACAGCAAGCACCTGGAGCACCTCGCCGAGATCCCGCTGTTCACGGCGCTCTCCAAACGGGACCTCCAACGCATCGCCAAGGCGTCCAACGAGGTCAGCCGCCCGGCCGGGTCGGTGCTGGTCGACCAGGGCGACGCCGGCCGCGAGGCCTTCGTGATCATCGACGGCACCGCCACGGTGAAGCGCAACGGCCGCAAGGTGGGCACCCTGAAGGCGGGCGACTCGGTGGGCGAGCTGTCGCTGCTCGACCACGGCCCGCGCACCGCCACCGTCACCGCCGACACCGACATCACGGTGCTGGTGCTGAGCGTACGCGAGTTCGCCGGGGTCATCGAGGAGGTGCCCGGCCTGGCCCAGAAGCTGCTCGGGCAGCTCGCCGGTCGGGTGCGCGAGCTCGACCGCCAGGTCTACGGCTGACCAGCCCTTCGCCGGCCCGAAGACGGGTCCGGAGGTTTCGGCCCGAAGCGGACGGCGCGAGTAGGTTTCGCGCTGCTATGGCTACCGAAGAGACCGACCAGGCAAAGCGGATCAAGCCCCACCAGGTGGTGCTCGGGTTGGGGGTGGCGATCGCCGTCTTCTCGGCCGCCTCCGGCGTGGCGCCGCTCATCACCGAGTGGCACGACGACGCCGAGGTGCAGCGCGAGGTGTTCGGGGGCATCCCGAGCGCGCTGAAGCTGCTCTTCTACATCGTCATCCCGGCGCTGATCGCCTACGGCGCCTACATGTTCTCCCTGCGGGTGAAGAACTGGGAGCGGGGCCAGCCCGACAACCGCAAGACCACCCCCGAGAACGCCAAGCGCCGCTTCGGCGACTTCCGCTCGGGCGTGTACATGCAGACCCTGCTGCGGGACCCCGCCGCCGGCCTCATGCACGCCATGATCTACTTCTCGTTCCTGGTGCTGCTGGCGGTCACCACGATCCTCGAGATCAACCACCAGATCCCCGAGGGCCTCAAGTTCCTGCACGGCAAGACCTACCAGGCGTACAGCTTCGTGGCCGATGCCGCCGGCCTGGTCCTCTTCGCCGGGATCGTCTGGGCGATCCTGCGCCGCTACGTCTTCCAGCCGTACCGCATCCGCATCAAGTCCAAGTCCGACCACGTGCTCGGCCTCGGCCTGCTCCTCGCCCTGGCCGTCACCGGCTTCCTGGCCGAGGGCTGGCGCATCGCCGCCGAGGGCACGCCGGCGTTCGAGAAGTGGTCGTTCATCGGCTACCCGATCGCCACCGCCATCGACGGCACCGGCTCGCTCAGCACGCTCCACCAGGTCTGGTGGGTGGCCCACGTGGTCGCCTTCATCGGCTTCCTGATCATCCTGCCCATCACGATGATGCGGCACATGTTCACCTCGCCGCTGAACATGTACCTGCGCGACCGCGAGCGTCCCAAGGGCGCCATGCGGGCCATGCCCAACCTCATGGAGACCGAGCTCGAGAGCTTCGGCGCCTCCACGGTGGAGGACTTCACCTGGAAGCAGCTGCTCGACACCGACGCCTGCACCATGTGCGGTCGCTGCACCAGCGTCTGCCCGGCCCACGCCACCGGCAAGCCGCTCGATCCCCGCGAGATCGTACTCAAGACCGGTGAGGTCATGGCCGCGTCGGGCACGCCGGTCGTGTCGCCCCCCATCAACACGGTCCCCGAGATCGTCATCGAGTCGAACTCCATCTTCGAGCGGGTCACGCCCGAAGAGGTGTGGGCCTGCACGTCGTGCAAGGCGTGCGACGAGATCTGCCCGGTCAACATCGAGATCCTCGACAAGATCCTCGACATGCGCCGCTACCTCACGCTCATGGAGAGCAACTTCCCCACCGAGCTCGGCGGTGCCTTCCGCGGCATGGAGAACTCCGGCAACCCGTGGGGCATGAGCCAGGCCGATCGCGCCGCGTGGACCGCCAAGGTCGACAACGTGGAGATCGTCGACGGCTCGGAGGAGTTCGACCACGAGTACCTCTACTGGGTCGGCTGCGCCGGGTCCTTCGACGACAAGAACCAGAAGGTCACCCAGGCCATGGCGAAGCTCATGCAGCGCGCCGGGGTCGACTTCGCCATCCTCGGCCCGAACGAGAACTGCACCGGCGACCCGGCCCGCCGCTCGGGCAACGAGTACATCTTCCAGATGCTCGCCATGCAGAACATCGAGACCCTCGACGGCATGGGCGTGCGCAAGATCATCACGCAGTGCCCGCACTGCTTCAACACCCTCATGAACGAGTACCCGCAGCTCGGCGGGCGCTACGAGGTGGTGCACCACAGCCAGTTCCTCGAGTGGCTGATCGACCAGGGCAAGCTCGACCTCTCCGAGGCCAAGCTCGACGAGCGCGTGGTGTACCACGACTCCTGCTACCTGGGTCGCCACAACGACGTGTACCTCGCCCCCCGCAACGTGATCGGCTCGCTGGCCGGCATCGAGGTGGTGGAGGCCACCGCCAACGGCACCAAGGGCATGTGCTGCGGCGCCGGCGGCGCCCGCATGTGGATGGAGGAGACCGTGGGCACCAAGGTGAACGACGCCCGCTCCGAGCAGCTCGTGGAGACCGGCGCCAGCCGCGTGGCCACCGCCTGCCCCTTCTGCTACATCATGATCGACGACGGCGTGAAGGGCCTCGGCAAGGGCGACGACGTGCAGGTGGCCGACATCTCGATGCACCTGCTCGAGGCCATCGAGGCCGGCGAGGCCGGCCGCACCGAGGCGCTCCACGGCAGCGGCCCGTCGGGCTCGACCATGTTCGAGACGGTCGAGGACTGACGTGTCCGACGCGGGCTCCCGGCCGCCGGTCCTGATCGCGAGCCCCGACGAGTCGGTGCGCGAGGTCCTGGCCCGCCTGGTGGAGACCGCCGGGCACGAGGCGGTGCGGCTCGACCCCACGGTCGACGTGCCCGACGCGGTGGTGGCCACCTCGGCCGGCGGCCTCGTGCTCGACCTGGGCGCCGCCAACCAGTCGGTGCTCGAGGCGGTCCGAGCTCGCACCGAGGCCACCGCGGCCAACGTGCGGATCGTGGTGATCGGATCGGGTCCGGCCGGCGGCCGCCTGGCCCTCAACGCCGGTGCCGACGGCTTCCTGGTGCGGCCGTTCCCGGCCGCCGACCTCCAGGGGGCGATCGACGACGCCCTCGGTCGCAGCGAGGTGGCCCGCCACGCCTGGCGGGCGTCCACCGCCGCCGCCCTGGAGAGCTGACCGTCTCGAGCGGTAGGCTTCCCTAACAGATCGCTGTCGGGGAGAGGGTTGCGCATCGTGGGTCGGATGCTGGTGGTGGTGGGGCTGGTCCTGGGGCTGCTCGTGGGGTGCGCGAAGGACGACGGCGCGGCGGTGCGCAGCGACGGCGGCTCGGGCTCGTCGGCCGCCGGCGGCTCCTCGGCGGCGGCCGGGTCGTCGGCCTCGGGCGGCTCGAGCGCGGCGCCGGCGGACTGCAAGCCGGTGGGCGAGGACCTCGAGGCGAAGGCCGACCAGACGGTGGAGGTCGTGCTGAAGGACTACTCGTTCGACCCGTCGGAGATCGAGGTCCCCGCCGGGATCACCACGTTCGCGGTGAAGAACGAGGGCGACACCAACCACGAGCTGGCCTTCCTGCCCGGCGGCGGGGCGGTGCCCATGAAGGACGGCCACCCCGACGAGGCGGCGCTGGAGGAGGCGGGGGCGTTCGAGCTGGAGGGCTTCGGGCCCGGCCAGACCTGCAACGGCACCTGGGACCTCGAGCCCGGCACCTACACGATGTTCTGCATCATCGAGCTCGACGACGGCACGACCCACTACATGAAGGGCATGCAGGGCACCCTGAAGGTCACCTGATACCTGGACGTCTGTCCTGACCTGGGCCGTTCGGACCAGTTCTGGGCCATTTGGCCTAGACAACCCTCACCACGCACCGTAGGATCTGGACCCAAGGACGACCGCTCACCGTGGTCGTCAGGGAGAGGGACCCGAAGCGTGTCTGAGCACCAGTCCATCGACGAGAGCGTGGGACCGATCGGTGGGCAGGCCCTGCTCGAGGGCGTGATGATGCGCCGGGGCGGGTCGTGGGGCGCGGCGGTCCGCCGCCAGGACGGCACCATCGCCACCACCAGCCGCACCCTCCCCGAGGGGCTCGACGGCTGGCGCAAGCTCCCGCTGATCCGGGGCGTCGTCGCCCTCGGCGAGACCGCGGCCCTCGGCACCAAGGCCACCCTCTGGGCGGCGCGCGAGCGCGGCGACGAGGAGGGCGACGGCTACTCCACCGGCGGCCTGGCCCTCACCGTGGCCATCGCCCTGCTGGCCGTGTTCGGCATCTTCGGCCTGCTGCCCGCCGTGGTGGTGAAGGCCGCCGGCGTCACCGACCCGCTCGCCTTCTCGGTGATCGAGGGCCTCATCCGCCTCGCCATCCTGGTGGGCTACCTGGCCCTGCTCGGCCGGTCGCCGCAGGTGAAGCGCGTGTTCGCCTACCACGGCGCCGAGCACATGACGATCCACGCCTTCGAGCACCGCGTGCCGCTCACGCCGGAGGGCATCCGCCACTTCGACCGTCGCCACCCCCGCTGCGGCACCGCCTTCCTGCTGGTGGTGGTGCTGGTCACGATCTTCGCCCACGCCCTGGTGGGCCACCCGAGCTGGGGCGTCCTCGTGGCGTCGCGCGTGCTCGGCCTGCCCATCGTGGCCGGCGTGGCCTACGAGGCCATCAAGTTCGCCGGTCGCCACCAGCACCAGCCGATCGGCCGCATCCTCATGGCCCCGGGCTCGTGGCTGCAGACCATCACCACCAACGAGCCCGACGACGACATGATCGAGGTGGCCGTGGCCGCCCTGGAGGCCACGCTGGCCGCCGAGCCGCTGGCGGACCCCGTCCCGATCCTCGCACCCGCCGGGGGAACCCGGTGAGCCTGTACCCCGCCGAGCCCATCACCACGATCGCACCCCTCGTGACCCGTCTCCCCACCTCCCCCATCGCCGCCCTCGAGACCGACGCCCCCGCCGGGTCGCGCCGTCGCCTCGTGCTCACGATGGCGCTCGTGACCACGCTCGTCGAGATCGCCGCCCAGGCCGGCGTCGTCGAGCCCCTGTGGGTGGGCGGCATCCCGATCCCGGTGTCGTTCGTGCCGGGCATGGGCCTGGCCGCGGTGTGCGGCGAGCGCCTGCTCGGCCGCTCCACCCACCGTCCGGCCGCCGTCGCCTACTGGACCGCCATCGCCGCCGTGCTGGTGGCCACCGCCTCGATCTACCTGCGCTACGGCCACCTCGACCTCTGGACCGGGCTGGTGGCGGCGTCGCTCAACGAGGAGCTCGTCTACCGACTCGCCATCCCCGCGGTGGTGGCGTTCCTGCTGCGGGTGGGCCAGGTGCGGCCCGACGTCGCCCGCATCGCCAGCCTGGCCTTCGCCGGGGCCTGGTTCGTCCTGCTGCCGGGCCACCGCGAGCAGATGTCCACCATCGCCGGTGCCCTCCCCTTCGTCGCCTTCGCTGCGCTCGCCGCCGTGATCGTCCACCGCTCGGGGTCCATC
>JAHBSN010000234.1 GCA_019639095.1 Actinomycetota bacterium | reverse complement strand
GTGCCGCCCCACTGGGTGGTGCCCAGGTTGCGGATGTCGGCCACGTCGGAGTCGATCGTCTTGCGCAGGTGCTCGGGCAGCGGCAGCGGCCACACCAGCTCGCCCGCCGCATCGGCCGCCTCCACGATCCGATCCCGCAGGGCGTCGTGGTTGCCCATGAGGCCGGCGGTGCGATCGCCCAGCGCCACCAGGCACGCCCCGGTGAGGGTGGCCAGGTCGATGATCGCGTCGTTCTCGTCCTCCACCGCCATGGTGAGGGCGTCGGAGAGGATCAGGCGACCTTCGGCGTCGGTGTTGACCACCTCGATGGTCTTGCCGGAGCGGGTGCGCAGCACGTCGCCGGGGCGGGTGGCGTCGGGGCCGAGCATGTTGTCGGTCATGGGGACGTAGGCGGTGACCTGCAGCTTGGGGGCCACCAGCGGCACCAGCGTCATGGCCGCCACCACGGCGGCGGCGCCGCCCATGTCGTTCTTCATGCCGTACATGGAGGTGCCGGGCTTGATCGACAGGCCGCCCGAGTCGAACGTGATGCCCTTGCCCACCAGGGCCACCTTGCCGCGGGGCTTGCCCTCGGGCCGGTAGGTCATGGTGACGAAGCGGGGCTCCTGGTACGAGCCGCGGGCCACGCCGAGCAGGCCGCCCATGTTGTGCTCGCGGATGGCGTCGAGCTCGAGCACCTCCACCTCGAGGCCGAACTCCTGGCCGAGCTCCACCGCCTGGTCGGCGAACACCGGCGGGGTGAGGTCACCGCCGGGCGTGTTCACGAGGTCCCGAGCCAGGCCGACGGCGGTGGCCACGGCGAGGCCGCGCGCCACGGCATCGGTGACCCGCTTGCCGCCCTTGCCCACCACGGTGGCCGCCTCGAGGGCGGTGCCGGGCGCCGGGTCCTTGTAGTCGGCGAAGCCGTAGGCGCCGAGGGCCAGGCCCTCGGCGAGCGCCTCGGCGGCGGCGGCGCGGTCGATGCCGTCGAGGTCGGCGAGGGCGTCCACCGCCACGGACCGGCCCTTGACGGCGGCCTTGGACACGGCGGCGCCCACCTTGCGGTAGTCCTTCAGGTCGGGGTCCTCCCCCAGGCCCACGAGCAGGCGCACGCCGGCGTCGGTGGTGGTGAGCAGGGTCTGGGCGACCTTGCCCTCGAAGCCGGCGATGGTGGCCACGCCGGCGTCGAGGCCGGGGGCGTCGTCGTCGAGGCGGCCCTGGCGCACGCCCACGGCCACGAGGTCCACCTCGAGGTCGTCGGTGAGGGCGGCGACGTGGTCGACGGAGATCGGGATCGGCATGGCGGGCTCCTTGGGGATGGGGCGGTGGGTACGACGAGAGCGGGGAGACGAGCGGACGGGACCTCAAGCGTCCCGGGTGATCAGCGAGTGGCCCTCCTGCCAGCGGGCGAGGGTCCAGACCAGGTCCGAGAGGCGGTTGAGGTAGGGCACCACCTGCGAGCCGGGCGCGGCGGCGCGGACCGCCACCCGCTCGGCGCGGCGGATCACGGTGCGGGCCACGTCGAGCTGGGCCGACACGACCGACTCGCCGGGGACCACGAACTCGGTGGGCGGCTCGAAGCGGTCCGACACGTCGTCGATGCGGGCCTCGAGCGCCTCCACCATGGCGGCGGTGACCCGGCTCGTGCCGTCGACCAGCTTGTGGGCGTTGCCGGCATCGGTGGCCAGCTCGGCCATGAGCACCCAGAGGTCGCGCTCGATGCCGACGAGCAGCGCGTCGAGCTCGCCGCCGCGCTCGCACGAGGCCCGGGCCACCCCGAGGGCGGCCTGCGCCTCGTCGACCGTGCCGTAGGCCTCCGGTGCCGCCGAGTCCTTGGGCACGCGACCGCCGCCGTAGAGGCCGGTGGTGCCGTCGTCACCCTTGCGCGTGTAGATCTTCATCCGCGGGCGAGCCTACCGATGCGGCCGGTCGGGGGTGCCGGACCGGCTTCGGGGCTCCTTTACCTCCCGCTGGCCTGGCGCTGATCCGGGCGTTCGTACGTTCGCCGGGTCCCAACCCCCACCCCGGAGCCCGCCATGTCCGTCGCGCCCGTCGCCGCCCTCGAGCTGAAGACCGTCTCGGGGATCCCCCTCCATCCGCTCATCGTCCACGTGCCGGTGGTGCTCGTCCCGCTGGCGTTGATCGGTGCCGTGCTCGCGCTGGTCCGGCCGCCGTGGCGCAGCTGGTCGCTCCCGGTGGTGGCGGTGCTGGTGGGGGCGTCGGTGGTGGGCGTGCAGCTCGCGGTCATGTCGGGCGAGGGGCTCGAGGAGATCAACGGCGAGAAGGAGGCGCTGATCGAGCGCCACGCCCAGCTGGCCGAGCAGGCCCGACCGATGGTGTTCGTGTTCTTCCTGGTGGCCGCGGCCGCCGCGCTGGCCTGGTGGCTCGTGCAGCGGGGCGGCGCCGACGGGGCCGACGAGCCCACCCGCACCCGGGCCGCCACCGCCGCTCGCCTCCTGGTTCCGCTGTGCGCGCTCAGCGTGCTCACCGGCGCGCTGGCCACGGTCTGGGTGTACCGCACCGGACACACCGGCGCCGAGAGCGTGTGGAAGGGCGAGGGCGAGAAGGGCGAGGGCGGCGAGGGGGGCGAGGGCGGCGAGGTCCGCCCCGGCAGCGATGAGGCGCCCGCCATCCCGAGCCAGAGCCAGGACGGCGACACCGACGGCGACTGAGCCCCGTCGCACCCCCGCCCGACCACGGCGGTGCGGGCGTCCCGAGGCCGAACGGACTACGGGGCGCCCGCACCCTGCCCGGTAGCGTGGACCCCGTGTCTGACTCCTTCCTCGACCTGGTCGCGCAACGGGTCGTCGTCTACGACGGCGCCACCGGCACCTGGCTCCAAACCCAGGACCTGACCCTCGACGACTACGGCGGCGAGGCCCTGGAGGGCTGCACCGACTACCTCGGCATCACCCGGCCCGACGTCATCGCCGCGCTGCACACCGCCTACTTCGAGGTGGGCGCCGACGTCGTGGAGACCAACACGTTCGGGGCGTTCGGCGTGCCCCTCGGCGAGTACGGGATGGCCGACCGCTCCCACGAGATCGCCAAGGCCAACGCCCTCATCGCCCGCGAGGTGGCCGACGGGTTCTCCACGCCCGACCGCAAGCGCTACGTGGCCGGCTCGCTCGGCCCCGGCACCAAGTCGCCGAGCCTCGCCCAGATCCGCTTCGCCGAGCTGCGCGACCACTACCAGGTGGCGGCCGAGGGACTCCTCGAGGGCGGGATCGACCTCTTCATCCTCGAGACCCACTTCGACCTGCTGGCCGTGAAGGCGTCGGTCATCGGCGCCCGGCGCGCCATGGCCAAGGTCGGCCGCCAGGTGCCCATCCAGTGCCAGGTCACCATGGAGCTCACCGGCCGCATGCTCGTGGGCACCGAGATCGGCGCCGCGCTCACCGCCATCGACCCGCTCGGCATCGACATCGTCGGCCTCAACTGCGCCACCGGCCCCAACGAGATGGGCGAGCACATCCGCCACCTCTCCCAGCACGCACGCGTGCCGATCTCGGTGCTGCCCAACGCCGGCCTCCCGTCGGTGGTCGACGGCAAGATGCACTACGACCTCACGCCCGAGCAGATGGAGGCGCACCAGCGGCGCTTCGTGGAGGAGCTCGGCGTGCAGGTGATCGGCGGCTGCTGCGGCACCACGCCCGAGTTCATCGCCCGCCTGGCCGACATGGCGCCGAACCTCACCCCGGCCCCGCGCACGCCGCGCCACGAGCCGTCGGTGGCGTCGATCTACTCGCCGGTGAGCCTGCAGCAGGACCTGTCGTTCCTGATGATCGGCGAGCGCACCAACGCCGTGGGCTCCAAGAAGTTCCGCGACGCCATGCTCGCCGCCGACTACGACACCTGCCTGGCCATGGCCACCGAGCAGGTGAAGGACGGTGCCCACGTGCTCGACGTCTGCGTCGACTACGTGGGCCGCGACGGCACCGGCGACATGGACGAGATCGCCAGCCGGTTCGCCACCCAGGCGAACGCGCCGCTGGTGCTGGACTCCACCGAGCCCGACGTGCTCGAGGCCGGCCTCCAGTGGGTGGGCGGTCGCCCCATCCTCAACTCGGCCAACCTCGAGGACGGCTTCGCCCCCGGCTCCCGGCTCGACCGCGTCTTCAAGCTGGCCAAGGAGTACGGCGCCGCGGTGATCTGCCTGCTCATCGACGAGGAGGGCCAGGCCCGCGACGTCGAGTGGAAGATGCGGGTGGCGCACCGCATCAAGGACCTGGCGGTGGACACCTACGGGCTCGAGACGTCGGACCTCATCTTCGACGCCCTCACCTTCCCGCTCTCCACCGGCGACGACGACCTCCGCCGGGACGCCATGGAGACCATGGAGGCCATCCGGCGCATCAAGGCCGAGATCCCCGGCGCGTTCACCACCCTCGGCGTGTCCAACGTGAGCTTCGGCCTCTCCCCCGCGGCGCGCCACGTCCTCAACAGCGTCTTCATCCACGAGTGCGTGGAGGCCGGGCTCGACTCCGCCATCGTCCACGCCTCCAAGATCCTCCCGCTCAGCCGCATCCCCGACGAGCAGCGCGACGTCGTCCTCGACCTCATCTACGACCGGCGCGGCACCGCCGGTCTCTTGTCGGAGGGCGACGAGTCCTACGACCCGCTCCAGAAGCTGCTCGCCGTGTTCGCCGACGTGAAGGTGCAGACCCAGGAGAAGGAGGACCGCTCCGGGTGGCCCGTCGGCCAGCGCCTCCACCACCGCATCATCGACGGCGATCGCGACGGCCTCACCGCCGACCTCGACGAGGCGCTGGCCCAGGGCATCCCTGCCCTCGAGATCATCAACGAGCACCTCCTCGGCGGCATGAAGGTGGTGGGCGAGCTCTTCGGCTCCGGTCAGATGCAGCTGCCGTTCGTGCTGCAGTCAGCCGAGACCATGAAGGCGTCGGTGGCCTACCTCGAGCCCCACATGGAGAAGGTGGCCGACGGCGAGGACGCCTCCAAGGGCCGCATCGTGCTGGCCACCGTGAAGGGCGACGTCCACGACATCGGCAAGAACCTCGTCGACATCATCCTCACCAACAACGGCTACGAGGTGCACAACATCGGCATCAAGATCTCGATCGGCGAGATGATCGAGAAGGCCCTCGAGGTCGACGCCCACGCCATCGGCATGAGCGGCCTGCTGGTCAAGAGCACGCTGATCATGCGGGACAACCTCGAGGAGCTGAACAACCGACAGCTCACCGGCATCCCGGTCCTGCTCGGCGGCGCCGCTCTCACCCGCTCCTACGTGGAGCGGGACCTGCGCGAGGTCTACGAGGGCCGGCTGTTCTACGGCAAGGACGCGTTCGAGGGCCTGCGGGTCATGGATCGCCTGCGCGAGATCCGCCAGGACCCGTCGTCCGACGACCCCGAGTGGGGCGTCGTGCCGTCGAGCTCCACGGTCCGGGCCCGAGCCGGCATCGAGGAGCGCGACGACGCCGACGTGGAGCTGCCCGACCGCTCCCCCGAGGTGGAGACCGACAACCCGATCTTCGTGCCGCCCTTCACCGGCAGCCGCGTGGTGAAGGGCATCCCGCTCGACGACATCGCCGCCTACCTCAACGAGACGGCGCTGTTCCGCAACCAGTGGGGCTTCCGCCCCGAGGACGGCGAGACCGACGACCAGTTCAAGGAGCGCCTGCGCGCCGACCTGCGCGACCAGCTCGCCAAGGCCCGCGCCGACGACCTGCTCGTGCCCCAGGTGGTCTACGGCTACTGGCCCTGCAACGGCGACGGCACCGACGTGGTGATCTGGGAGGACGAATCGCGCGACCGCGAGGTCACCCGCTTCCCGTTCCCTCGCAGCACCCGCGAGCCGCACCTCTGCATCGCCGACTTCTTCCGGCCGATCGAGTCGCCCGACGTCGACTACGTCGCGTTCATGATCGTCACCATGGGCGAGCGGGTATCGGAGCGCACCGCCGAGCTGTTCAAGGCCGACCGCTACCAGGACTACCTCATGCTCCACGGCATCGGGGTGGAGATGGCCGAGGCGCTCGCCGAGCTGTGGCACCACCGCATCCGCGAGGAGCTGGGCTTCGCCGACGAGGACGCCCCCACCGTGGGCGGCCTGTTCCGCCAGCAGTACCGCGGCGGTCGCTACTCGTGGGGCTACCCGGCCTGCCCGGACCTCGAGGACAACGAGAAGGTGGCGGCGCTGCTCGACGCCGAGCGCATCGGCATCGTGGTCAACGAGGATACGGGCTTCCAGTTCCAGCCCGAGCAGTCCACCAGCGCCATCATCTGCCACCACCCCAAGGCCAAGTACTTCGTGGCCCGGTAGTCGGATCGGGGCCCCGGGCCCCGTCGGCGCACCCGTTTGCCCCCGGGACCTGTCGGGAAGTGGCGATCCCGCGTGGATCTCCTGACGGCCTACTCCCTGCT
>JAHBSN010000233.1 GCA_019639095.1 Actinomycetota bacterium | reverse complement strand
GCCGCGCCCGGCCACCCCCACCCATGCCCCGCCGCTGCTTGGCGCAGATTCTGCGCAGAATCTGCGCCAACGCTCTGAGCTGCGGGTACGCGCTGGCGGGGTGGTCGAATCGGACCGGGGTGACCGACGTCATCTGGACGGATCGTCGACGCGAGCGTTGAGTTAGCGCTGTTACGTGAACGCCGCTAACGCATCGATCGCCGGAGGCCCCACCGTGCTCGCTCGCATCGCCGATCTCGCCATCCGCCGCCACCGGATCGTCCTGGCCGCCGCCTTCGTCGCCTTCGTCGTCTCCGGCGCCATCGGGGGCGGGGTGGCCGACCGCCTCTCCTCCGGCGGCTTCGAGGACCCCGGCGCCGAGTCGACCCAGGCCCAGGCCCTCCTGCGCGATCGCTTCGACGCCGGCACGCCCAACGTCGTCCTGCTGGTCACCGCCCGCGACGGCGACGTCGACGCCCCCGCCGCGGCCGAAGCCGGGCGGGCCCTCGCCACCGAGCTCGCCGGCGAGTCCTTCGACGGCCAGGACATGACCCAGGTGCTGTCCTACTGGGACCTGCCGCCCGGCAACCCCCTCGCCTCCGACGACGGCAGCCGGGCCCTCGTCCTCGGTCGCTACCCCGGCGACGACAGCGCCCTGGTGGAGCTCTCCCAGGACCTGGTCGACCGCTACACCGCCGACGAGCCCGGTGCGGTGGTCACCGTGGCCGTCGGAGGTCAGGGCCCGGTCTTCGCCGAGGTCAACCAGACCATCGAGCGCGACCTCGTGCGGGCCGAGGCGATCGCCCTGCCGATCACCCTCCTGCTGCTCCTCCTCATCTTCCGGGGCGTGGTGGCGGCCGTGCTCCCCCTGGTGGTGGGGGCCCTGTCGGTCGTGGGCACGTTCCTGGTGCTGTTCCTCGTCAACGAGGTCACCGAGGTCTCGGTGTTCGCCCTCAACCTCACCACCGCCATGGGCCTCGGCCTGGCCATCGACTACTCGCTCTTCATCGTCAGTCGGTACCGGGAGGAGCTGCGCGACCACGACCCCGACGTCGCCGTGCGCCGCACCGTCCTCACCGCCGGGCGCACCGTCCTGTTCAGCGCCCTCACCGTGGCGGCCTCGCTGTGCGCCCTGCTCGTGTTCGACATCGCCTTCCTGCGCAGCTTCGCCTACGCCGGGCTCGCGGTGTCGGCCCTCGCCGGCCTCTACGCGGTGCTGGTCCTGCCGGCCCTGCTCGCCGCCCTGGGGCGCCGCGTCGACGCCCTGCCGGTGCGGCGGCGGGCCGAGGTCCCCGACACCGGTACCGGCTACTGGCACCGCGTCGCCACCACCGTCATGGCCCGACCTGGCCGCATCATCGTGGCCACCGTCGCCGTCCTGCTGGTCCTCGGCGCCCCGGCGCTCGGCATGCGCCTGGGCTTCCCCGACGACCGCGTCCTGCCTCCGGGCAAGGCGTCCCGAGACGTCCAGGACGTGATCCGGAACGAGTTCGGCTCCGAGGAGGCCGGCGCCGCCGCCGTGGTGGCGGTCGAGACCGGCCCGCCCGCCGCTCGCACCGACGATGTCGCCGCCTACGCGGCCGACCTGGCCCGCGTGCCCGGTGTCGCCCGCGTCGACGCCGAGACCGGCATCTACTGCGGGTCCGGCGGATCGGTCGCCGGCATCGACTGCCGGGCTGGCGACCTCGTGCTCCCCGCCGAGCAGAGTCCCGAGCTGGTGGACCGGTTCAGCCGGCCCGACGCCACCTACCTGTCGGTGGTGCCCGACGTCGAGCCGCTCTCCGACGCCGGCGAGCAGTTCGCCCGAGACCTCCGCGCCGTCCCCTCGCCGTTCGGCGACACCGTGGTCGGCGGCCAGTCGGCGCAGCTCGTCGACGCCAAGTCGTCGCTGCTCGGCGACGTGCCCCTCGCCCTCGCCATCATCGCCGGCATCACCTTCGTCCTGCTGTTCGCCATGTTCGGCAGCGTGGTGGTCCCGATCAAGGCGCTGGTGCTCAACCTGCTCAGCCTCTCGGCCACCTTCGGCGCCATGGTCTGGGTCTTCCAGGAGGGCCACGGGGCCGACCTGCTCGGGTTCACCCCGACCGGGTCGCTCGCGGCCACGATCCCCGTCCTCATGTTCTGCGTGGCCTTCGGCCTGTCGATGGACTACGAGGTCTTCCTCCTCTCGCGCATCAAGGAGGAGCACGACGCCGGAGTCGACAACCTCCACTCGGTGGCCAACGGGCTCGAGCGGACCGGGCGCATCGTGACCGCCGCCGCCCTGCTCATCTCGGTGGTCTTCCTGGCCTTCGCCACCTCCGAGGTCTCCTTCATCAAGCTGTTCGGCATCGGGCTCACCCTGGCGGTGCTGCTCGACGCCTTCGTCATCCGCGGCACCTTGGTCCCGGCCTTCATGGCGCTGGCCGGCGAGGTCAACTGGTGGGCGCCCGGCCCGCTGCGCCGCCTCCACGACCGCTTCGGCGTCAGCGAGCACGTCGACCTCGGCGACGAGCCTCACGCCGGGCCGCCCGCCGGGACGGCCGAGCCGGGCGCGGCGGCGGGCGGTGCCGCGGCCGAGGTCGACGAGGGTGAGAAGGTGGGGACGTGAGCACCGCCCCGACATCGCCGCCGAGCGCCGACCGCCCCCGGCGGCGAGCCCGGCGCGGCGAGGGCGAGCGCACGCGCGAGGAGATCCTGGCCGCCGCCGAGGCCCTGCTGGCCCGCTCGGGGTCCGAGGACGCCGTGTCCATCCGGGCGGTGGCCGATGCCGTCGGCGTGACCCCGCCGTCGATCTACCGGCACTTCCCGGACAAGGCCCACCTCATCTTCGAGGTCTGCGCCCGGCGGTTCGAGGAGATGGACCGCCACGTGGTCTCGCCGATCCTCGCCGCCGACCTCGACCCCGTGGACGCCATCGTCGAGCTCGGCCGGGCCTACGTGCGCTTCGGTCTCGCCCACCCCGAGCACTACCGGCTCATGTTCATGGTCAACGCCGACCACAGCCCCGAGCTCTACGCCGAGGGCGACGTGGTCGACGGCGGCTCGCTCGGTCGCATCGTCGTGCTCCTCCAGCACGCCATCGATGCCGGCCGCATCCGGCCCGAGGCCGGCGACGCCGTCGTCCTCACCTACGTGCTGTGGGCCGCCCTGCACGGGATCGTGAGCCTGGCGATCGGGCGGCCGAACCTGCCCGGTCCGAGCGTCGACGAGCAGGTCGACGCCATGATCGACGCGGTGCTGCACGGCATCGTGGTCCCGCCGCCCGCCGGCTCCCCGTGAGCGCCCGACCTCGGCTGTGACCGTCGTGGTGGTGCTGCTGGTGGTCGTCGGCGCCGTCGTGGTCCTGGGCGGCGCGGCGGTCCTCGCCCGCCAGCGGCTGGTGGTGGCCACCACCGAACCCGGCCCGGGGCGGGATCGGGCGAGCCGGGCGTTCCTCGTGGCCGGTCTCGTGGTGCTCGGCGCGCTGGCCGTGTCGGTGGGCGGCCACTCGTCGGACCTGGCCGCTCGGGTCCGGCCGATCAGCGTCGTGCTCGCCGTGGCGCTGTACCTGGTGCTGGCCCTGGCGGTGCTCGAGGTGGGTCGCCTCGCCCTCGGCCTCACGGGCCGCTGGCGGTCTGCTCGCCGACCCGGTGGTGACGGGGTCGGCCCCGACGAGTCCGTCGACCCCGCTCGTCGGCTCGCCCTGGCTCGCCTCGCCGCCGGGGGCGCGGGCGCCGCCGCCATCGGGGCGACGGCGTTCGGCTACCGCCAGGCCAACCGGCCGATCCCGCCCAAGCACGTCACGGTCGACCTGGCCCGGCTGCCCACCGGCTTCGACGGCGTTCGCGTCGCGCTGCTCGCCGACGTCCACCTCACCCGCGGGCTGCGCGAGCGGGGGTTCATGGCCGAGGTGGTCGACACGGTCAACGCCGAGGGCGTCGACCTCGCCGTGCTGGTGGGCGACCTCGTCGACGGCTCGGTCGCCGACCTCGGCGCCGCCGCCGCCCCGCTCGCCGATCTCGAGGCGCCGCTCGGGCGGTTCTTCGCCACCGGCAACCACGAGTACTACTCGGGCGCCGAGGAGTGGGTCGCCCACCTGCCCACCCTCGGCTGGACGGTGCTGCGCAACGAGCGGGTCGAGCTGCGGCGCGCCGGCCACGTGGTCGACGTGGTCGGCCTCGACGACGTGGAGGGCGAGCGCCACGGGGTCGGGCCCGACCTCGATGCGGGCTTCGGCGGGCGCGACCTCGACCGGTTCGCCCTCGTCCTCGCCCACCAGCCGGTGCTCGCCGCCGACGTGGCCGCACGCGGCGCCGACCTCGTGCTCTCGGGCCACACCCACGGCGGTCAGCTCTGGCCGCTCGGATCGTTGGTGCGGGCCCAGCAGGGGCACCTCGCCGGCCTCGGCCGGGAGGGCGATGCCGTCGTCTACGTCACCAGGGGGGTCGGTACCTGGGGGCCTCCCGTGCGGGTGGCGGCACCGCCAGAGGTGACGATCCTCACCCTCCGGCGGGCGTAGCGGGCGGTGCGTCGGGCGCCGGCGCCGGCGCCGCCTTCGGCTTCTTGGGTGGGGGCGGCGGCATGCGCTTGGGGAAGCCGATGGCCTGGTCGGGCCAGCGGTTGCGGCTGACCCGGCTCAGGCGGTCCATGAGGGCGACGGCGGCCGGGTCCTCCTCGGCGGGCTTCACGAGGATCACGCCGGCCTTCGCCATGCGGGTCATCACCTCGCGGCCGAGCTCGGTGCGGACCACCGTGAGGGTCCAGTCGTTGAACTTGCCGATGCCGCCGGTGGAGATGTCGGCGTGCTCGGCGGCGAAGTCGGGGCAGTGGTTGCAACCCTCGCGGGTCCAGGCGTGGCACTCCTTCAGGGGCACCTCGTGGTAGCCGCCGTCGTGGGTCCACAGCTGGAAGACGCCCTTGATGTTCATCTTCTTGATGGTGTGGCGGGGGATGCCGTACTTGGCGTCGAAGAGCTCGTCGAAGATGCGGTCGTCGAAGGTCTTGGAGCACAGCAGGCCGATGTTGAACTTGACGGGCTTGCCGACCTTGCCGATCTTGCGGCTCCACATCACCGGCGGCGCGGAGGTCTGGCAGCCCATGCCCACCAGGGCGAGGTCCTTCAGGCCCTTGTCCATCGCCTCGTCGTAGGCGAGCCAGTTGGCGCAGTAGGTGTACCGACTCCCCGCGGCGGCCAGCACCTCCTCCTTGTTGGTGGCCACCCCCGGCTTGGCCCGCCAGGTGGAGCCGTCGCCCTCGAGGTAGGAGACCAGGGCGCCGTCGATGTAGCCCTCGTCGAGCAACCAGATGAGGATGGCCGACACGAGCCCGCCGTCCTGGCCGAGCTCGTGGACGTGGTCGTCGGCGGCGCGCACGAGCAGGGTCTGCTCGGCGATGCCGTGGATCTCCTCGACCTCGCGGGTGCGGCCGAAGAGGTGCTCGTCGGCGGCGGGCTCCCAGTCCCGGAACCGGGGGCAGGCCCGGGTGCAGGAGGTGCAGCCCTTCTGGCCGTGGCTGCAGTCGGACGGGCCGAGCTCGTCCTCGAGGTGGAACGGGCGGTAGCCGCCCTCGCGGTGCTCGTAGCCGATGACGTCGTGCGGGCACGAGATCACGCAGGCCGAGCAACCGGTGCAGAGCCCCGAGGTGATGACCTCGGCGTGGAGCTCGGCCCACTGGTGGGTCCAGCGGCCCTCCTCGCGCGTCAGGTCGAACTCGGCGGGGGGCCCCTCGATCACCGTCATGGTCGGCATCGTAGGGGGACGGCGACTCGGGCTGGCACGGACTTGACCCATTGGTCAAGATGGGGCGATGGATCTGAGCTACCCGCCCGAAGCCGAGACGTTCCGAGCCGAGATCCGGGCCTGGCTGGAGGAGAACCTCCCCGCCGGCTGGTTCGACGAGGGGTTCGAGCAGACGCCCGAGGAGAAGAAGGCGTTCAACGACGCCTGGCCGGCCAAGCTCTACGGCGGCGGCTGGATCTGCGCGTCGTGGCCGAAGGAGTACGGCGGCAAGGGCCTCTCCACCATGGAGAACGTGGTGCTGGCCGAGGAGTTCGCCCGGGCCAAGGCGCCGCTGCGGGCCGACTTCTTCGGCGACACCCTCGTGGGGCCGACGATCCTCCAGCACGGCACCGAGGAGCAGAAGAAGTTCTTCCTGCCGAAGATCATGAAGGGCGAGATGGCCTGGTGCCAGGGCTTCTCCGAGCCCGACTCGGGCTCGGACCTCGCCTCGCTCAAGACCACCGCCGTGCTCGACGGCGAGGAGTGGGTGATCAACGGGCAGAAGGTCTGGACCACCCAGGCGCAGTTCGCCGACTACTGCTTCCTGCTCGCCCGCACCGACCCCAACGTGAAGAAGCAGGCCGGGATCTCGTACCTGCTGGTGCCGATGGACCAGCCCGGCATCGAGGTGCGCGGCATCGTGCAGCCCG
>JAHBSN010000232.1 GCA_019639095.1 Actinomycetota bacterium | reverse complement strand
CGGCGCCGGCGGCCACGAGCGCCGCGGCCACGAGGACAGGCGCCAGGCGACGGACGAGGGTCATCCCTTCACCGCCCCGGCCGTGAGGCCGCGCACGAGGTGCTTCTGGAAGAGCAGGAGCAGCACGAACAGGGGCAGCGCCGCGAGCACGGTGCCGGCGAAGGTCACGTTGATCTGGTCGACCTGGGTGCTGCGCAGGTACCGAAGGCCGATCTGCACGGTGCGGAGGCGCTCGTCCTTGGTGACGATCAGCGGCCACAGGTACTGGTTGAACGCGCCGAAGAACGAGAAGACGGCGAGCGCGGCGATCGAGGGTCGGGCGAGGGGCACGGCGACCTTGGTCATGAACCGCCAGTGGCCGGCGCCGTCGAGCTCGGCGGCGTCGCGCAGCGGCCCGGGCATGGCCAGGAACGACTGGCGGATCAGGAACGCACCGAACCCGGTGGCCAGGAACGGCACCGTGAGGGCGAGGTAGGTGTCGTACCAGCCGAGCTGCACCACGGTGGCCTGGTTGGTGAAGAAGGTGATCTCGAACGGCACCATCATCGTGGCCAGGAACAGCACGAAGATCGTGCGGCGGAACGGGAACTCGAGGAACGCGAACGCGTAGGCGGCGGCGATCGACGTCACCACCTGCCCCACCACGATGACGATGGTCACCAGGAAGCTGTTGAGCAGGTACCGACCCAGGTGCCCCTGGGACCACGCGGTGGAGTACGTGTGCCACTGGGGGTGGGTCGGGAACAGCGTGGGCGGCCGGCCGGCGATCTGGCCCGGGGTGAGCAGCGAGTTGACCACCGTGATGTAGATCGGGAACAGCACCACCGCCGCCAGCGCGGTGAGCACCAGGTAGCGCAGCACCGTGCGCACGTGGTGGCCGGCGCCGTGGCGACGACGAGGCCGACTAGCGCTCATAGGTCACCCGCCGTTCGAGCAGTCGCAGCTGGATCAAGGTCAGCACGAGCGTGATCGCGAAGAGGGCGACCGACAGGACCGCCGCCTTGCCCTCGTTGTTCTGGCGGAACACGGCGTCGTACATGGCGTACACGAGCACGTTCGTCTTCTTGAGCGGGCCGCCCTGGGTGAGCAGGTCGATCTGGCCGAAGGCCTGGAAGGCCAGGATCGAGCCGACGATCGTGGCGAAGAAGATCGTGGGCGAGAGCAGGGGCATCACCACGTTGCGCAGGCGCGACCAGGCGCCGGCCCCGTCCACCTCGGCCGCCTCGAGGAGGTCGTCGGGCACCCCTTGGAGCCCCGCCGACATCAAGATGAACGACAGGCCCAGGTTCTGCCAGATGGTCACCCCCGACACCGCCCAGAGCGCCCATCGCGGGTCGTCGAGCAGCGAGGGCTCGCCCTGGCGGCCCAACCAGTAGGTGAGCAGGCCGACCTGCGGGTTCAGCAGCGTGAAGAAGATGACCGACGCGACCGCGATGGAGGTGGCCACCGTCGAGGAGAAGATCGTGCGGTAGATCGTGATGCCGCGCAGGCGCTGGTGGGCGAGCATCGCCATCAGCAGCCCCAGGATGATACCGGTCGGCACGGTGGCCACCACGAACACCACGGTGGTGCGCAGGCTGTTGCGGAACTCGGGCGAGGTGAGGACGCGCTCGTACTGGTCGAAGGCGGCGTAGCGCTTGGGCAGGCCGGGGAAGGGCGGCGTGCGGTAGAGCCCGAGCCAGATGTTCTTGGCGAACGGGTAGAAGACGAACACCCCGAACACCACCAGGGCCGGGGCCACCAGCGCGTAGCCGAGCAGCGCCTCGCGGACCCGTCGCGCCCGCCGGCTGCGTCGTCGAGGAGCGGTCACGGCCCGATCCGGCGGCCGGTGGCGCGGTCGAAGAGGTGGACGCCCTCGGCGCGGATGGCGAGACCGAGCTCCTCGCCCACCGCCGGGAGGTCGTCGTCTCCGGTCACCCGGCTGGTGACGAGCTCGCCGCCAGGCCGCTCGCACACGAGGTGGCGCTCGTGGCCGAGCGACTCCACCACGGCGACCGTGGCCCGCAGCGGGGCCGACGGGTCGACGGTGAGGTCCTCGGGGCGGACGCCGAGCACCACGTCGCGCGCATCGGTGGACACGGCCAGGGAGGCCAGGGCGGGCGGGAGCTCGACCCGGGCGTCGCCGACGGCCACGGCCAAGGTGGTGCCGCCCACCTCGACCGTGCCGTCGAGCAGGTTCATCGGCGGGTTGCCGATGAACCCGGCCACGAAGACGTTCGCCGGCCGGGCGTAGACCTCCGCCGGCGGTCCGACCTGCTGGAGGACCCCGGCGCTCATGATGGCGATGCGGTGCCCCATGGTCATGGCCTCGACCTGGTCGTGGGTCACGTAGACGACGGTGGTGCGGAGGCGTCGCTGCAGCTGGATCAGCTCGGCCCGGGTCTGCACGCGCAGCTTGGCGTCGAGGTTGGAGAGCGGCTCGTCCATGAGGAAGAGCGCCGGGCGCCGGACGATCGCCCGGGCCAGGGCGACCCGCTGGCGCTGGCCCCCCGAGAGCTGCGAGGGCTTGCGGCCGAGGAGGTCTGCGAGGTCGAGCGCATCGGCCGCCTCCCCCACCAGGCGATCCCGCTCGGCCTTGGGAACCTTGCGGTTGCGCAGCGGGAACTCGATGTTCCGGCGCACCGTCATGTGGGGGTACAGCGCGTAGCTCTGGAAGACCATGGCGACGTCGCGGTCTCGCGCCTCCACGTCGGTCACGTCGTGGCCGCCGATGGCGATCGTGCCGGCGTCGGGCTCGTCCAACCCGGCGATCAGTCGCAGCGCCGTGGACTTCCCGCAGCCCGACGGTCCGAGCAGCACGAGGAACTCGTGCTCGGCGACGTCGAGGTCGAGGTTGGAAACGGCGGTGGCATCGCCGAAGCGCTTCGTGACGCCGCGCACCTCCACCTGCGCGCCGGCCGGGTGCTCCTCGGATCCGGGCGGGCGTCCGTCGGTGGCCTGCTGCGTCCCCACCGCCCCATTCAGCGCCGAGTGGCGGTTCCGGCAGTAGGGGCTTTCGTCACACCGGGGCGGGCAGCGCGAGCACCGTGGCGTCGGGCGCCACGGCGGCCACCTCGTCGTGGAACCGCGCCACGTCGACCCCGAACGCGAGGCCGGACTCGGCGCCGAGGGGGCGGAAGAAGTCGTCGTGGTGGGCGATCACCACCGTGCGGGGCCGCAGCTTCGACACGATGCGCTCGGTGTAGCGATCGGTGAACTGGCGGCCGGCGATGCCGCAGAGGAACACGTCGACGTCGTGGTGGCGCACCTCGTCGTCGACGAGGTCGGCCGAACCCTGGTGGTAGATCGTGGCGCCGGCCACCGCCACGTGGATGCCCCACACCTGGCCGCAGCAGTACGCCTGCGGGGTGAGCCCATCGACGTGGTCGCACGTGAGCTCGCCGCCGTTGGGCACAGCGAGGCCGAGGGCGAGCTTGGCGTGGGCGCTCGGCACGAACGTGATCTCGAACGGCCCGACCTCGACGGTGCGGTGCGGCTCCACCACCACCGCCTGCTCGGCGAGCCCGTGGAGGCCCAGCAGGTGGCGAGCCGACGTGCTCCCGTACACGGGGCAGCCGTCGCGCCGGGCGATCGCCGGTACGTCGAGGGCGTGGTCGAAGTGGGTGTGGCCCACCAGGATCGCGTCGGCGCGGGGGACGTAGCGGTCGATCGCGGCGAGATCGGGGCCCACGACGTGGCGGCGCAGGAGGTGCCCGAGGCCGAGGCGGGTGGCGTACGGGTCGATCAGCACCGTGGTGCCCTCGCAGCTGAGCGCGAACCCGGCGACCCCGAGCCACCGGACCTCGACCGCGGCCGGCAGGCCCAGTGCCTGTGGGCCCCGCGTGAGGTGGCCGAGCGCCACACGGTCCGCCGCGTCGTGGCCCCGTCGGGTGGCGGCGTAGCCCACCACGTCGGCCAGGTGGCGCAGGGCCGACGTCACAGGTCGATCCACACCGACTTGCGACGCGTATAGGCGTCGAGGCTGGCGAGACCCATCTCCTTGCCCCAGCCGCTGGCCTTGAAGCCGCCGAAGGGGGCCGCGAAGTCGTAGCGCCCGTAGCGGTTGACGAAGACCTGGCCGGCGTCGAGCCGATGGGCGAGGCGCTGGGCGCGCGCGAGGTCTCCCGAGTAGACGCCGGCCGCCAGTCCCTGGCTCGTGCCGTTGGCGAGGGCGAGGGCCTCGTCGTCGGTGTCGAAGGCCGACACCTTCGCCACCGGACCGAACACCTCCACGTCGTGGACGGGGTTCTCGGCGGTCACGCCGTGGAGCACGGTGGGCTGCACGTACCACCCGCCCGTCTCGAGGTGCAGCGGATCGGGCGCCCCGCCGCAGGCGAGCGACGCACCGCCGTCCACCGCCTGCTCAACGAGGCCGAGGATGCGGGTCATCTGGCCCTCGGTGCACTGGGGACCCTGCGTGGTGAGCGGGTCGAAGGGGTCGCCGGGGCGCAGCGAGGCGGCGTGGGCCACCATGCCCTCGACGAACGCGTCGTGCTGCGAGCGGTGCACGATGAACCGGGCCGGCTCGGTGCACTTCTCCCCCTTCTGGGCGAAGAGGACCGACGCAGCCCGCTCGACCACGGCGTCGAGGTCGTCGACGTCGCCGAGCACCACGAGCGGCGCGTTGCCTCCGAGCTCCAGCGTGACGGTGGCCAGGTTGGTGGCTGCCACCGAGGTGAGGATGCGCCGCCCGACGGCCGTGCTCCCGGTGAAGGACACCTTGTCGACGCCCGGGTGCGACACGAGCGCCTCCCCCACCCCGGCGTCGCCGACCACCACCTGCAGCAGACCGTCGGGCAGCGCGTCCGAGGCGTCGATCAGCTCGAGGAGCCGCAGCGTCGAGAGCGGTGTGAACTCCGAGGGCTTGACCACGGCGGCGTTGCCCATCGCCAGGGCCGGGGCGATCTTCCAGGCGGCCAGCAGGAGGGGGAAGTTCCAGGGGACCACCAGCGCGCACACGCCCACCGGCTCGCGCCGGGTGTAGTTGAGCGACTCGCCCTCGACGGGGTTGGTCTCGCCGTGGAGCTTGTCGGTCCAGCCCGCGTAGTAGTCGAACACGTCGGCGGTGTCGGGCAGGTCGTCGAGCATCGACTCCCGGTAGGTCTTGCCGTTCTCGAGCGACTGCAGCGCGGCCAGCTCGGGTGCGTTGGCCCGGATGACGTCGGCGACGGCGCGCAGGGCGCGGGCCTTGTCACGGCGGCTCGTGCGCGCCCAGGGGCCTTCGGTGGCGCGTCGAGCCCGGGCGAGCGCTCCGTCGAGAGCGTCGGGACGGTCGAAGGCCAACCAGGTGAGCGGTCGGACCGACGCTGGGTCGAGGACCCAGCGGCCTGGGGCGTCACCGGCCGGGCCCGGCCGCTCGTCGAGCCACGTGAGGCACTCGGCCATCGGGGCGGTGGGCAGCGCCGGCTCGGTCACGGCCCCACCTTGGTGGGCCGGGCGGCAGTTGCCAACTCGGCGCTGCGTCGAGCGTGGAGCACGAGCCCCCCGAGGGCATCGTCGACGAGGTGCGCGATGGCCCGGCGGAGCACCGCCAGCTGGTCGAGCACGGCGACCGCGGTCGCCAGGTCGTAGGGGTGCAGGTGCAGCTCGGCCTGGGCGGCGGCCGACCGAGCGGTGCGCTCGAGGCCGTCGACCTGGATCGCCGCCTGCACCACGGTCTCGGGCACGGCGGGGTTGACCTTGCCGACGAAGAACGCCGATCCCTCCATCGCCGCGGGGAGGCCTACCTCGCCGAACCCCCCGACCGGGCCCGACGACAGCAGGCGCAGGTCTCGCGCCACCTTGGCCACCACGATCGAGAGCTGGGCGAGCGCCGAGGCGACCTCCACGAGGTCGTCGCCGTGCTGCAGCGAGGAGGCGGGGACCTCGGCGGCCACGAGCGGGCGTGCGCACCGCTCGGCCAGGAGGTCCACGACGGCGGCGCGGTAGGCCGGAGGCGCACCGGTGCCGTCGCCCACCACCGTGGCGCCGAGCACCACCGCGTGCAGCGGCGAGAGCGATCGGGCGAGCGTGGCTCGTCGGCGGGCGACGGCGGCGGCGGCACCGTCGACGAGCAGGCGGGCCTCCACGGCGAGCCCATCCTGGAGGCACGTGCGAGCCAGGGCCGGTGCCGCCCCGAAGCGCTCCCCCACCTCGGCGAGCGCTGCCGCCAGGCGGGCGACCGCGGCGTCGAGCTGGTCAGCCTCGTCGAGGACCGCGAGGCGTGCCGCGGTGTGGACGACGTCGGCGGTGGACTGCGACGCGCCCACCGACCCCGCCGGATGCACCGGCGCGTAGGCGCCGAGCGGCCGCCCCAGGGCCCGGTTCGCCACGTTGGCCAGCACCTCGTTCACGTTGGCGTGCACGGCGATGGCCCCGCCGCCGGCGAGCGGATCGGCCACCAGCGACGCGGAGAGGGCACCGGT
>JAHBSN010000231.1 GCA_019639095.1 Actinomycetota bacterium | reverse complement strand
CGAACTCGATGAAGAGCAGGTAGCGGTAGCCGTCGCTGTCGTTCCAGGCCTCGTGGTGCACCGAGTGGTCGAACACCATGCTGGCGCCCTCGCTCCACACGTGGAGGGTGTCGCCCACCTGGATGCGGGCATCGCCGGGCTCGCCCGGGACCCGCAGGCCGATCTGGAAGCGGAGCGCGCCGCGGTTCGGGCCGCGGTGGCGGGGGAGGTGGCTGTGGGGGCCGAGCACGGAGAACCCGGCCACCTGGAGGCCGGGGATGTCGCGCACCAGCTCGGTGGTGACCGGGCAGCGGGCGCACTGGTGCTCGAGCCAGGTGCCGTAGGTGTGGAGGGTGTAGGTGGTCCAGGACCCCTCGTTGCCCTGGTCGAAGCCCGCCACGTACTCGACCTCGGGCAGCTTGATCTGCTGGGCGATGAGGGCGTCGACCTCGGCCGCCACCTCCTGCCAGCGGGCCTCGATGGGGGCCATCCAGGGGAAGTCCGCCGTGTCGAGCGTGCCGGTGGGCTTGGGGATCTTGCGGTCCATCAGGCGCTCGTTGAGCTCCATCACCCGCTGCATGGTGCCGTTGACGATGCTCATCGGCGCCGAGCGTAGCGCTCGCCCGCGCCGCCCGGCCGGGTGGCGGCTCGCCCCCGCCGGCGGCGAGGGCCGGTGCCGCGTCGGTCGGTCCCGGCTGCCACAATCTCCCGGGAGCGAAGGAGCTTGGCCCCATGGACGCACCCCTGCCCACCGAGCCCGCGGCTCGACCGGACACCATCATCGACCGGTTCGAGGCCCAGGCCGAGCGCCGTCCCGACCACGTGGCCCTCGTGGGCCCGTCGGCGTCGCTCACCTTCGGCGAGGCCGACGAGCTCGCCGGCCGGGCGGCGGGGTCGATCCTCGAGCAGGTGGGCACCGGCCCCGAACCGGTGGCCCTGCTCTTCGACCACGACGTCTTCCTGGTGGTGGCGCTGCTCGCCACCATGAAGGCCGGCCGGCCCGTGGTGGTGCTCGACCCGGCGGCCCCCGCTGAGGTCACCGCCGGGGTCTTGGCCAACTCGCGCGCCGTGCTGCTCGTGCACGACGAGGCGCACCCGCCCACCACGGAGCTCGCGGTCGACCTCCCGGGGGCGGCGTGGACCGACGTCACCGCCGGCGGGGAGGCCGGTCGGGTGCCGGTCGAGGCCCACCACGTGGCCCTGCTCGCCTACACGTCGGGCACCACCGGCAGCGCCAAGGCGGCGGTGATCCCGCACCGGGCGCTCACCCACCTGATGGACGGCGCAACCGCCGCCCTGTCCATCACCGAGGACGACCACCTGCCGATGCTCTTCCCGCTGTCGGTGGCGGTGGCGGCCTATCCCATGCTGCTGCCGCTCGTGAACGGCGGCACGCTCCACACCTTCGACATGCGCTCGCTCGGCCTGGCGCCCTTCGCCGGCTGGATGGAGGAGCAGGGCATCACGCTGATCTACTTCTCGCCCACGGTGGCCCGGTTCCTCGAGGGCACCCAGGGCGAGCACCGCTTCCCGCAGCTGCGCACCGTGGTGCTCGGCGGCGAGCGGGTCGACGACGACGCCGTGGCGGTGGTGCGCAGCTTCTTCGGCGACCACATCGAGGTGTTCAACGGCTACGGCGCCACCGAGACCGGCGTGCTCACGTTCCACCGGGTCGACCCCGCGGCCACCCACGGCGCCGCCGGGGTCCCCGTCGGCTCGCCGATCGCCGGCATGGACCTGCTGCTCGTGGACGCCGACGGCCACGAGGTGGAGCCGGGCGAGGTGGGGGAGCTGCTCGTGCGCAGCTCGTTCCTGTTCGACGGGTACTGGGGCCGGCCCGACCTCGACGCCCAGGTCCTGTCGCTCGACCCGGGCTCGGAGGTCCCCGTGTACCGCACCGGCGACCTCGGTCGGTGGGTCGACGGCCAGCTCGAGCTGATCGGGCGCAGCGACACCGAGGTGAAGGTGCGCGGCCACCGCGTGGTGCCCGGCGAGGTGGAGCAGGCCCTGCTCGCGCTCCCCGAGGTGGTCGACGCCATCGTCGAGGCCCGCCCCGACGACTGGGGCGCGAACCAGCTGGTGGCGTGGGTGGTGCCCGCCGAGGGCATCGACGGCGACCAGGTGCGCAAGGCGTTCACGGCCGCCGCCAAGTCCCACCTGGTGCCGGCCACCTTCCTCGTGCTCGACGAGCTGCCGCTCCTGCCCAACGGCAAGCTCGACCGCCAGCGGCTCCCCGAGCCGGCGAGCGCGCGCCCCCAGGGCATTGGGCCCTGCGTGCCCCCTCGCGACGACGAGGAGCGCATCGTCCTCGACGCGTGGGAGCAGATCTTCCCGATCCGCCCCATCGGGGTGCTCGACGACTTCGAGGCCCTCGGTGGCCAGTCGCTCGACGCCGCCCGCATGCTCGTGGTGCTCGAGGCCCGCCACGGCATCCGCCTGCCGATGTCGGCGCTGATCGACGCCCGCACCGTGGCCGAGCTCGCCGAGGTGGTCCGCGCCGTGCAGGCCGATCCGGGCGGACGCCGCAGCGCCATCACGGTGATCAACGAGGGCTCGCCCGATCGACCCACCCTCTACTTCGTCCACGACCTCCACGGCACGGCCTACAGCCTCCGGTTCCTGGCGCCCCTGCTCGGCGACGACCAGCCCCTGGCCGGCTTCGAGTCGCCGTTCCTCGACGGCAGCCGGTCGCCGTTCACCAAGCTCGAGACCCTCGCCCTGCGCTACGTCACCCACCTGCGGCGCCACCAGCCCGAGGGTCCCTACTTCCTGGCCGGCTACTCCTTCGGCGGGGTGCTGGCGTTCGAGATCGCCCGCCAGCTCGTGGAGGCCGGCGAGGAGGTGCCGTTCCTCGGGGTGTTCGACGTGGGCCCCGGCTACCGGGGCCGCCACTTCCACCCCCGCAAGCCCCCGCTCAAGCCCACGCTCACCGTGCCCATGGTCCCCGACGACCTCGAGGGCGTGGGGGCCAAGGCCCGCTGGTACGCCGACCTCGCCCGCCGCTCGCCGAGCGACCTGGTGGAGAACCTGCTGATCCGCACCGGGGCCGACACCGTGGCCGACCGGCTCCGCGAGGAGCGCGACCTCCGCACGCGAGGTTCGATCCACCCGGGCCGCCGGCTCTGGTACGCCTGGCGCACCCACTGGCAGCTGGCCCGGGCCTACTCCTGGGACGACAAGCGCTACCCGGGGCCCTTCACCCTCTTCTGGGCCGACGAGACGGCCTCCACGGACTCCACCATGGGCTGGGGCTCGGTGATCGAGGGTCGCATCGACATCGTGCGGGTACCGATCGAGCACGAGACCTTCCTCCAGGAGGCCGGCGCCACGGGCCTCGCCCCGGTGCTGCGCCAGGAGATCGACCGAGCCATCGACGAGATGAAGCGAGCCGAGCCGTGACCCCAGACGACCTGATCCTCGTGTCGGTCGACGACCACGTCGTCGAACCGCCCGACGTCTTCGAGGGCCGCCTCCCGGCCCGGTTCGCCGACGGCGCACCCAAGCTCGTCACCAAGCCCGACGGCTCGGACCAGTGGGTCTTCGAGGGCGTCGACATCCCCAACGTGGGGCTCAACGCCGTGGCCGGGCGCGTGCCCGAGGAGTACGGCGTGGAGCCCACCTCCTTCGCCGAGATCCGCGAGGGCGCCTACGACGTCGATCGCCGCATCGACGACATGGACGCCAACGGCGTGCTGGCCTCGATGAACTTCCCGTCGTTCCCGCAGTTCTGCGGCCAGATGTTCAACAACGCCACCGACCGCGACCTCGGCGTGGCGGTCCTGCGCGCCTACAACGACTGGCACCTCGAGAGCTGGTGCGGCGCCCACCCCGGCCGGTTCATCCCCCTCGGCCTCGTGCCCTACGTCGACCCGCAGCTCATGGCCGACGAGGTCCGCCGCCTCGCCGAGGCCGGGTGCCACGCCGTCACGTGGTCGGAGAACCCCGAGAAGCTCGGCCAGCCGAGCTTCCACAACCGGCACTGGGACCCGTTCTGGGCGGCGTGCGAGGAGACCGGCACCGTGGTGGGCCTCCACATCGGCTCCTCGGGCTCGGTGGTGATCACCTCCATGGAGGCATCGATCAACTCGATGCTCACCCTCCAGCCGGTGAACCTGATCCAGACCGCGGCCGACCTGCTGTGGTCGCCCGTGCTCGACCGGTTCCCAAAGGTGCGCTTCGCCCTCTCCGAGGGCGGCATCGGGTGGATCCCCTACTTCCTCGAGCGGGCCGACTACGTCTACAAGAACCACCGCACCTGGACCGGCGCCAACTTCGGCCAGCAGCTGCCGAGCGACCGGTTCCGGGAGCGCTTCATCACCTGCTTCATCGAGGACGAGCACGGCCTGGCCAACCGCGAGGCGATCGGCGTCGAGACCATCTGCTGGGAGGCCGACTACCCGCACTCGGACTCCACGTGGCCCCGCTCGCCCGAGTCGGTGTGGGCCGGCCTCTCCGGCGCCGGCGCCTCCCGCCAGGAGATCGACGCCATCACCCACGGCAACGCGCTGCGCCACTTCTCCTTCGACCCCTTCGCCCACGTGCCCCGGGAGGAGGCCACGGTGGGCGCCCTGCGCGCCCGCGCCACCGGGGTGGACACCACGCCCCAGGCCCGGCTGCTGCGCCACGAACCGCCCACCGAGCAGCTCACCCTGCTCACCCTGCTCGATCGTGCCGCCCACCCCCTGCTCGACGAGCAGAAGGCCGCCGCCGCCGACTGATGCCGGCGACGTGCGGCGAACGCCAGTCAGATCAGGGCTCGACGGTGATGATGTCGGGGCACGCGTCGCGGATGTGGGCGGCGAACGCCTGGGCCACCGGGATGATGGCCGGGTCCGTGGGGGCGCTCAGCCGCTGGTAGATGGCCTCCACCTCGGCGGGGGTGCGGGCGCCGGGGAGGTCGATCGCGATCTGGGCCGCCAGCAGGGCCACCGGCGCGGTGCCCGGCTCGCCCGAGTTGAGGGCGATGTCGGCGGCCTCGCGGTACTTGGCGGCACCGGCCTCGAGGTTCGACGGCGCGGTGCCGTCGGGACCGGTGATGAACCGCAGCCCCTCGATGACCGCCTTGGCCATGCGGCACTGCGGGTCGTCGACGACGTCGGGGATCACGATCGTGGTCGTCGTGGTGGCCGGCGGCAGGGTGTCGGGCGGCAGCGTCGGCTCGCTCGCACTGCCGGGGTCGCCGGGGATCGTGGTGGGCGCGGTGACGTCGGGCCCGGCCAGTTCGAACGGCGACGTGTCGATCGTGCGGTCCTCGTCACGGAACCCCGGCGTGCCGGTCTCGGCCGGACCGCGGTCGTCGGAGCGGACGGCGAGCACCACGCCCCCCACCACCAGCGCCGCCACCACGGCGATGCCGACGCGCAGCGCCAGGCGCTTGCGCTTCGCCCGGGCCCGGGCGGCGGTCTTCTCGGGGCTCTCCATGGGCGGGCGGTCCCTCCTCACCTACGATCGGGGCACCAGTATGGTGCGCAGCGCCCTCGGGCGCAGACCGCCCTTCGGCCGCCCTCCCGGGCGTCGTCGCCCGACTTGGCGGCCCCGGCCCGGAGGGCGTAAGGTCTCCCACTCGTTGCCCACGGTCCGCCGACCCGGGCACACGTTTGGCATCTGCCGAAACCGACGTCTGCGCCGGCCTGGTCCGCCAGGTACCCCGCAGCACAACCGAACTGGCGCTCCGCCGGGCCTGGCCCGAGCGGAGCGTCCGCGTGAACGGACCCCGTTCCTCCGCGAGCAGGAAGACGCATCCATGGCAACCAAGGCAATCGTCGGCCAGAAGGTCGGCATGACGCAGATCTGGGACGACCAGAACCGGATGATCCCGGTCACCGTCCTGCAGGTCGAGCCCGTCCGGGTGGTGCAGATCCGCACCCCGGAGAAGGACGGCTACAGCGCCCTCCAGGTCACCTTCGGCCACAAGAAGGCCTCCAAGCTCACCAAGCCGGTGGCCGGGCAGTACGCCAAGGCCTCGGTGGAGCCCGGGGTCCGCCTCGTGGAGCTCCGCCTCGACGACGTCACCGGCTACGAGGTCGGCCAGGAGATCAGCGTCTCCGAGCTGGCCGACGGCGACCTCATCGACGTCACCGCCGTCAGCAAGGGCAAGGGCTTCGCCGGCGCCATGAAGCGCCACGGCTTCGCCGGCCAGCGCGCCAGCCACGGCGCCCACCGCGTGCACCGCGCGCCCGGCGCCATCGGCCAGTGCGCCACCCCCGCCCGCGTGTTCCGCGGCCAGCGGATGGCCGGCCGCATGGGTGGCGACAAGGTCACCACGCTGAACCTCACCGTCGTGTCGGCCGACGCCGAGCGCAACCTGCTGCTCGTCAAGGGCGCCGTGCCCGGCCCCAAGGGCGGCCTCGTCCTCGTCCGCAACGCCGTGAAGGGTGGCAAGTGATGGTCGACGTCCTCAGCCCCGCCGGCA